>CALVVD010000001.1 GCA_944363745.1 uncultured Bacilli bacterium
ATGTACTAACACATGCATCTGATAGACTTTTATTAAATGCTTTTTTCTTATCTTTAAACATATCTTTTACTAATAGATTTTCTGTTACTATAATATCATGGTCATTAACTATCTCATTAACAATATCGTTTAAATAATGTTTTCTATAATTTTTTATCTTAGCATATTTTTTTGCTATCTTTTCCTTTGTTTTTAGATAGTTCTTACTACCTTTAACTTGTCTTGATAACTTTCTTTGTAATCTTTTTAATCTCTTTTCATATTTCAATAGTACTTTCTCATTACTATATTTAATACCATCACTTGTTACTACTAAATCTTTTATTCCTAAGTCTATTCCTACTATACTTGTAGGTGTTACTTTTTCTATTAAGATATCTTCTTCTACTAATACACTTGCATAATACTTATTTGTTGTTTCTCTTAAGATAGTCGCATTTACTATTTTTCCTCCTATTTTATCTTTATCTCTAAATCCTCTTATTTTAACTTTTTCTAGTTTAGGTAATTTTATATTTCTAATTAATAAATCTACCTCTATATTACTATATTCTTTTTCTTTATGTCTGCTTCTTATACAACTAGTTCTATAAGACTGTTTACAAAATCTATTTTTAAATTTAGGATAACCTTTTCTTTTAGCATAATAATCATTAAATGCTTTACATAAATCATCTACAGCAGAACATAATACAGTTGAATCTACTTCTTTTAAAAACGCATGTTCTTCTTTTAATTTAGGTAAATCTTTATGTAAATCAAATCTATTTATACTATTATTATCTTTTAAATAATTAAGATAATAATTATATACAAATCTTTTACATCCTAAAGTTTTATTAATTAATATTTTTTGTTCATTTGTTGGATATAACCTAAATTTATATGCTCTATATATCTCCATAATATGAACCTCCCTTTAGTAACTTAAATGTACTATCTAGAAGATATGTTTGTCAATACATTTTTTCGATTTTATTCATTAAAAATGCAATTTCCTTATATATAAAAGAAGAAGTTTTATTCTTTAGACTTCTTCTTTTTCATATCTAATAATACTTCTTTTCTTGAAAAGTTTTCTTTTCCTTTTTTATCTTTACCTACAGCTTTTACTAAGATAGTATCTCCTACTTTTACAACATCTTCTACTTTATCAATATGTTTAGTATCAAGTTGTGATACATGAACTAGTCCTTCACAACCTGGCCATACTTCTACAAAGCAACCAAAGTCATGAACTCCTACTACTTTCGCTTCATAGACTTTACCAACTTCTACTTCTCTTGCTACATCTTCGATCATCTTAACCGTTTTATCAATAATATCTTGATCACTATGATATACAATTACTCTACCATCATCTTCTAAGTCTACTTTAACAGCATTTATATTATTAACATCAGTTACATTACTAGCATCACAAATGATTTTTGTAATCATCTCTCCACCTTTACCGATAACATCACGTATTTTAGATGGAGAAATATAGAATACTTTAGTCTTAGGAGCATACTTAGATACTTCTTTACGAGGTTCAGAAATTTGTTTTTTAATAACATCAAGAATTTCTAATCTTGCCTTTTTAGCTTGTTCTAAAGCTTCTTTTAATATTTCTTTAGTAACTCCTTTTATTTTAATATCCATTTGTAAAGCCGTTATACCATTAGCAGTACCTGCTACTTTAAAGTCCATATCTCCTAAATGGTCTTCCATACCAGCGATATCAGTTAGAATTGTATAATCATCATCACTTGTAATAAGGCCCATAGCAATACCTGCCACAGGAGCTTTAATAGGAACACCTGCAGCCATTAGACTCATACATCCAGCACAGATACTAGCTTGTGAACTACTACCATTACTTTCTAGT
Source organism: uncultured Bacilli bacterium (assembly GCA_944363745.1). Next base: position 1,871 of record CALVVD010000001.1, read on the forward strand.
ATTTCTGATACTACACGAATTGTATAAGGAAATTCATCTTCACTAGGTATAACTTGAAGTAGCGCTCTTTCCCCTAAAGCACCATGACCAATTTCACGTCTACCAGGAGCGCCATACCTACCGGTCTCACCTACTGAAAACTGAGGAAAGTTATAATGTAACATAAATCTTTTTTCATCTTCTAGACTAAGTCCATCAAGGATTTGATGCTCACCTAATGCTCCTAAAGTAGTTACAGATAAACATTGAGTTTCACCTCTTGTAAATAAAGCAGAACCATGAGTTCTAGGAAGTAAATCAATATCAGTTGATAGCGGTCTAATCTCATCCATTTTTCTTCCATCAGATCTAATTTTTTCTTTAACAACAATATTTCTAAATAAACGATATTCAACATCACTAAATATTTTCTCTACTTTAACAAGTAATAGATTTAAATCATCAGTTTCTAAGTCTTTATTATCTTCTTTATACTTTTCAACTAGAGCATCTTTTATTTCATCAATTCTTCCATAACGCTCTAATTTTTCTTTAATTCTTAAAGCTTCATCTAAATCTTTTTCAATTAGTTTACCTACTTCATCTCTTAAATCATCTTCAATAGTTAAAGACTCATAAGGAAAAGGTGTAACTCCAATATCAGAGATAATTTCTTCTTGCCATTTACATAACTCTTTTATTGCTTCATGACCTTTCATTAATCCTTCAAGCATAATCTCTTCGTCTACTTGTTTAGCACCTGCTTCTACCATGTTAATAGCATCAATTGTTCCAGCGACAGTAAGATCAAGTTCACTTTTTTCTAGTTCTTCTACAGTTGGATTAATGATATACTCTCCATCAATATATCCTACTTTAACACCAGCGATAGGGCCCAAGAAAGGTGCTCCACTAATCATAGTTGCCAAAGATGAACCTAGCATTGCAGTTAACTCAGGAGAACAATCTTGATCTACTGATAAAACTGTATTAATAACTTGTACTTCATTTTTAAAATCTTCTTTAAATAAAGGTCTCATAGGTCTATCAATCATTCTTGCTGCAAGAGTTGCCGCTTCTGTAGGACGACCTTCGCGTTTTATAAATCCTCCAGGGATCTTTCCAACAGAATAAAGTTTCTCTTGATAATTAACTGTTAATGGAAAGAAATCACTTAATAAATTAGCATTTTTATTAATAACAGTTGCCGTTAATATAACAGTATCATTATATCTAACTAAAACAGAACCACTTGCTTGTTTAGCAAGTTCTCCATGTTCTACAACTATTTTCTTTCCATAAAAATCATATTCATATATTTTTTTACTCATATTACTTCCCTCTTCTTTCTCTATATTTCTTTAAAACCATTCTTTTCTCTTCCATAGGTCCATCATATTCTAATATTGATAAATAAGGAGCCATTTTGGGATCTACAAAGAAGCCACCAACTTCACTATAATCTTTGTTAGAATATTCCATCTCTGTTTCTAAATCAATAAATTTACTTTTATAGAAAACTCCACTACTAAGAGTAGATAATTCACAACCTTTCTTTATTCGGTAAAGTAAGGCTTTCTCTTTAATAATGTGACTTGTTATACGATACTCAGCACCCCAATACATCATAGGCAAATCATAATTATAACCTCTTACAAACTTGTAATCAGTAGTTTGTTCTATATTTCCTATAAAAATATTCCTAACATCAAGCTTTTTACTTCTATCTTTTTCAAATGTTCTAATTATTGTACTTTTTAGTTGATGTTTATTTTCCTTTAACCTTGTATAATGAATTAATTTATCTACTTGAATATCATTAGGTTCTACATATTCTTTAGTCATTAAATTAATAACTTTGTTATTAGATTCCCTATATAGTAATATTTCTTCGTTATCTAAAGTAACTCCTATATAAACATTATTAGCATTCATGCATTCATACTTCCTCCACAAATCTATTATATAATAACAGAAAAAGAAAGAAATTTCTACTGTTTACCCAAAAAAAGAAAAAGAACTTAAACAAGTCCTATTTTCTTAAACCTAATTTCTTAACTACTTCACGATATTTTGCAACATCTTTCTTAGCTAAGTAATTAAGCATATTTCTTCTTTGTCCAACTTTCATTAAAAGACCACGACGAGAATGATGATCATGAATATGAGTCTTTAAATGTTCTGTTAAATTTTCTATTTCTTTAGTTAAAATAGCAATTTGAACAGCACTAGATCCAGTATCATTAGCATTTTCTCCAAAGTCTTTAATTATTTGTTGTTTCTCTTCTTTTGTTAAAGCCATAATATCCTCCCTTTCTTTAAATAATTCGCCTTATCTTGGTAATTGGTGTAAGGAAGAACTCCAATTACTGAGAAAAGGTAACGTTTATAATATACACTATTTTTTTATTTTTGTAAACGTTTTACAACACTTTCTTCACTATCTTTACTAATAAAACGAGATTCTACTTCTTCTAAATGTTCTGCTACTAGACATTTATTTTGGTCTAGAGCAGTCAAAACATTATCGTAATTTAAAGTTTCATCTTCACTAGATTGTAAATCATATAAAGTATCAAGATCTTTATATAAGAAACCTTCTCCTGCTTCTACATATAAAGGAATACTATTACCAGTAATTTCATCATAATAAGTTAATGTATATTTCATCTCATCTGTTAAGGGTTCTATTCTTATATTTTCATAATCAGTTATTTCAAGAGTAGCTGCTACAGATGTTTTTATAGTCGTTAACATAACACTCTCTAAAATACCATAAGTATTATTTTCTAAGAAATCAGAAAGATAATCTTCTAAATACAAAAGCTTCTGAGCGATTCTTCCTTTTTCAAGTTTACTATTAAAATCATCATCTTTAGAATTTAAAGTATTTATATATTCATTAACCTCTTCTAATGATAGATTTTTAACTTCTTCTATAGATGTAACATCTAAAGGTTTTAAATCATCATATAAAGAGAAATCTACTAATTTCAAAGTATTATATATATTAATTTTATCTTCTAATATATCACTAGCATTAATAAGACTAACTTCTTCACCATCAATAGTTATAGTATCATCTATATTATCTAAAAGAGTATTATCACTATTTAAATCAACTGTCTCTTCTAAAGATAAATCAACATCTACCTTTTTACTAGAACATCCTCCCATATTAATAGTAAGACCACAACTTAATAATAATACTATTAATTTTTTTGATATTTTCATAGATATCCCCCTTTCATAAGCATTGTAGATTATATCACTTTTATGACATAAAGTCAATTAAAATGAGGCATATAACCTCATTTTAACATTTTATAGCATCTTAAGTTATTATTATCTTTTTTATAAATAGCAATACATTTATTTTCTCTCATAAATAATACTTTATCTTTAATATTATATTTATTAATGATAGATGCACCATTACTTATTAAATTATATGTTTTATTATCTACATCTATTATAGGAATATCTAGAGCATCTTTAATAGTAAGTATATTACTATTTATATTAATTTTATCTAAAGCAATAGATCTATCTACTAAAAACTTTCCCTGTCTTGTTCTTGTTAAACTAGTCATTGTACAAGGTATATCTAACATATTTCCCATATCTTTAATTAAACTTCTAATATATGTACCTTTAGATACAACACATCTAAAAGTAAAAGAAGTATCACTATAATCAAGTAATTCTAATTTTTTAATTAAAACTTCTCTTTTAGGTAAAGTTACATCTATATTATTTCTAGCATATTCATATAATTTTTTACCATTTATCTTAACAGCAGAATACTTTGGTACTTCTTGTAAATATTTTTTAGGAAAAGCTTTAAATAAATTATCTAACATATCTTTAGTTATCTTTTTACTACTCTCTTTTAATACTTTACCTTCTATATCTAAAGTATCTGTTAAAACTCCTACTTTAACACTTGCAATATATTCTTTATCTTCACTAGTTAATAATTCATTAATCTTACATGCTTTATTAATAGTAACTACTAATAATCCTTCAGCCATAGGATCTAAAGTACCATTATGCCCTACTTTTTTAGTATCATAGATATTTTCTATTTTATTAACAACATCTCTTGAAGTAAGCCCTTTAGGTTTATTTACTAATAATACTCCACTTTTATTATAGAGTTTATCATACTCTTCTAAACATAAATTATTACTTTTAATAATATTAGCGGTAGTTTTACCTACATATCTATAATGCCAAGGTTCATAATTATACTTAGTAATCATCTCTTTATCTTTGGGATATCTAATGATAAGCCCATATTTAGATAACTTATCTATTATTATTTTAAATATATCATCATACTCTAAAAGTTCTTTACCATCACAAATTAACTTATTATCAATAATTAAACCAACATCAAAACAAAGTCCTGTATGATGTTCACTAGTGTTAGCTCCTGCTACATATCTATTAACATAGTCTTTACTATATTTCTTAGTATAAAAATCTATTAACTTTCTTTGGTCTTCTATGCTTCGATAACCACTAATAATATCAATATAAATATTATCTTTAAATAATTCTTCTTTTAATAGCAAATATGCTTTTAAAGTTCTTTTTTCAAGTAAATATTCTTCATCTAAAGAGTTTTTAACTACTTTTAATTCTCTATTAGAAAAATCATCTTTATTATATAAATTATCTTTATTAACAACTATTTTATAATTCATTCTATTCCTCATTTATCTTATCAATTATCTTATCAATCTTTTCTCCATAAGAAATAGATTCATCATAGTAAAACTTTAACTCTGGAATATTTCTTATTTCTATTCTTTTAGCAAGTTCACTTCTTATAAAACTAGAAGCTTTATTTAAAGCTTTTAGAGTCTCTTCTTTTTTATCTTCTTCTAAGACAGTTACATATATTTTAGCATAACTAAGATCATTAGATGTATCACAATCAGTAACAGTTACAAACTTTATATTTTCATCTTTTATTTCTAACATTAAAATTTTACTAACTTCTTCCATTATCATATGGTTTATTCTTTCAATTTTTACATTCATTATAATCATTCCCTTCAAATCAAGTATAACATATATTTTAAAACTTTAAAATCTATTTGCAAATACTAAGAAAATGTATTAGAATATAGAACTATTAGGTGATAGAGATGGAATTAAATGATTATGAGAAAATGGTATACAGAAGTTTATTATCTCGAAAAATAGATAAATTAGATATTAGTGAAGAGGCAAAAAAAGAATTTATAGATAGTGTTATAAAGGAAGCTTCTAGTAAATTTCATCAATCTTTTTCTTTATATCTTAGAGATATGTTTAATAAAAGATTAAAGCAATTAAATGAAAAAGAAGGTAATACTTTAACTAAAAAAGAATATAAGCTTATTTTAACGTTAAAAGACTTAGAAGAGAATAAAACAGTTAATGGAGATTATAAAGATAATAGAAGTTTTAATACTATATTAAATCAAGTTTTAAAGGTTTTAATAAACGATCAAGAAAAGTTAGAAAAAGCAATTAATATTTATCCTAATATTAAAAAATATGTAGAATGTAAAAAAAGTTCTATAAGTATGACAGATTTAAAAATTTTAGACTATCTTGAAGTTACTAAATTAAATATTGTTTCTCATAATGATAGAAAACTAAAGTATAAAGTAAATTATTTAACTAATAAATTAAATTCTTTTAGTAAAGAGATTATAAAAATATATCCAAATGCTTGTAAGACCTTACAATTAATTTCTTTAGGTTTAACTGTTAAAGAAGTTGAAATATTTTATATATTAAAAGAAAATATTTCTATTAAAGAAAAAGCGGAAAAGTTAGGATATAGTGATTATAATAGTTATAGTAAGGCTTTAGATAAATTGTATGAAAAGATTAGAGATAACGAAGGAATTAAAGACATAGCACTTAGTACTTATCCTGATATTATAAATATGATTGAGAAAAGAGATGTTTTACATCATAGAACAAAACTTAGATCTATTAATAAAGAATATATAATGTTATTTAAGAAAAAATTAATAGTTAAGAAAGCTCCTAAAGTAGTTAGTATTTCTAGTTCTTATTTACCTTATACTTTAAGAGATGAAATTTATATTAATAATACTTATTTAAATAATAAGGGATATTTTATTAGTAGTAGTGATTTAAATACTGATAAAGTAATTAAAAAAGTAGAAGAAGTAACTAAAGATTTTAAAGATTTAACTTTAAAAGAAAGATATGAAGTAGCTTTTAGATTAGGTTATATTAAGACTAGTTTAAAAGATATAGATAATTTATGGAGGCATCCTAAAACTTTGCATAAAATATTAGAAAGAAGGGTTAAATAATATGAAAGCTGATTATAATAGTGTTGTAGAAATTAAAAAAGGTAATAAGAGTAAGAGAGAGTTTTTTAAGAATAAATTAAAAGAAAGCATGAAAAAACTAAATATTAAAGATAATGATGAATTATTAGAAGAAGTATTTAAGGAAGCATTAGATACTTATCAAGAAGATACCCCTATTCCTTTCATATATCATTTAAATGGAATTTTAACTAATAAGACTGATAATAATTTTAATAATAAATTAACTGATAAAGAAATTGAGATCATTAATTTATTATTAAAAGTTAATGATGAGGGATTTTTAACTACTAAAGAAGTTATGGCAGTTTTAAACATTAAAGAAGAGGATGTTAATAAAGCGATAGAAAGACTTAAAAGAATTGCTTTGAAAAATGGTAGTTATATAAAAGATTTATTTGGTAATTATCAAGAGAGATTTGCAAAAAGAACTAGTTATTTTAAAAATAAGAATGTTTTAACAGAAAAAGAATTAGAAATATTAGGAGATTATCTAGGAATAAATGGAAAAGACCTAAGTATTAATGATATCGCTTTAAAATATAATGTTTCTTATGTTGTAGCAAGAAAAGAAATAATAAGAATATTTAATCTATTAAGATATAATAATAATCAAGAGTTAGTTCTTAATAAATATGATGCAGTTAGTAAAAAGATTGGACTGAAAGCAAATATGCTTGGGGTTAAACTTGATTTAACTGCCCTTAAAATAAAAGAGCATTATAGAAATAAAAAAGAAGTAGTAAAAATTAAAGAAGTAAAGAAAAAGAAAAAAACAGTTAATTATAAGATAGAAGAAAAAGATTTAAAAATCTTAGAACTTTTAGATAGAAGATATAGAAAAGAAATAAGTGTATCTCAGTTTATAGAGTTAAGTGGTTATAGTGATATATATAAATTACAAACTAAAGTTAAAAGTTTATTTGAAAAAATAAAGAAAAATCATTATTTAGAAGAACAGGTAATAAAAATTTTCCCTAATAGTTTAAAAATGGATACTATTAGTACTCTTAGAGATCAAGAGATTATAGAAACTCTTCTTAGACAGAATAAAGAAGGTTTAACTGATGAAGATGCCATTAAATTATTAAGATATAAACTTAAAAAAGATTTTTATAAATTTAAGCATTTATTATATCGTAAAATAAAAGATAATGATAATTTAAGAAAAGAAATAGAGAGAATTTATCCTGAATTCTTAGAATTAAAAGAATTTAATGATTATATTAAGGGAATTTGTAATGAACAACAAGAATTATATTATGATAACTTCTTTAGTATTCTTGATAGTGTTATTACAGATACTAATACACCTATTAATTTACAAGGTAAAGCTTTAAGAGTTTTTAAAGAGTTAAAAGGAAATAAAAATATTACCTTGACTAAGAGATTAAATGATACGATCGGTATTATTAATGCTGGTTTTACTGATAATTTACCTTTGACAACTATAATTTCTAATACTGATTATAATAGTTTAGAGAGTATGATTACAGATTTTCATAATAAGATTACAGGAACAAAGGAAAAATCAACGAGATTTCCTAGATATAAGTTATTATCTATAAAAAGTGATGATATAAAGATGATTAAAGATTTATATACTCCTACTTTAGAGGGTTATCCTACTTGTGTAGAAATTAAAGAGAAATATAATCAAAAAAATAATAGAATTTATGATGAAAAAGATAGAGTTTTAAGAAGTATAGCTTTAGGAGAGAATTTAGATGATATTATAGCTGTTTGGCCTTCATATAAAGAAGATATTATAATTAAAGAGAACTTTACAAGAGATAAAAGTATAGTATTAAACAGTTATGAATTAGAGAATATTAAAGATAGTAATAATACTCTTATTAAAGGAAATATAGCAGATGCTATTTGTGCTCTTGAAACTTCTGTTTATGGAGAATATGCTAGTACAAAAGATTTTAGTGATAAATTAATATTAGCATTTCGTTTAGGTTTCTTTAATAAACACCCATTTGTTAGTAAAGATATAGCAGAAATATTAAAAATAGATGAAGAATATATTATTAATTTAACTAAAGAGTGTTTAATAGCAAGTAAAGATAAATTAATGCAAAAAGGATCTAGTAAAATTAAAATCTAGATCCTTTTATCTTTCTATTTCTACAAGTTCATAAACTTCAATAGTATCTCCTTCTTTGTAGTCCTGGAAGTTTTCTAAAGTTAGACCACAATCATGATCTTTAGATATTTCTTTAATACTATCTTTTTCATGTTGTAATGACTTAATAGAACCATTATAAATAACTATACCATCTCTAACTACTCTAGCCTTATCATTATTCTTAATTATTCCACTTGTAACATGACATCCAGCAATCATTCCTACTTTAGAGAATTTAAATAATTGTCTAATTTCTGCTGTTCCTGTAACTTTTTCTTCATATATAGGTTCAAGCATTCCTTTCATAGCTTTTTCCATATCTTCTACTACTTTATAAATAATATCATAAAGTCTTATTTCAACATTATATTCTTTAGCTATGTCAACTACTTTATTATTTCCTCTAACATTAAAACCAATAATAATAGCATTAGATGCTTGAGCTAGAACTACATCACTTTCTGTGATACCACCAACAGCACCTCTAATAACATTTATCTTAACACCTTCTACATCTATCTTTTCTAAAGATGATTTAACGGCTTCTAAACTACCATTAGTATCTGTTTTTAAGACTACATTTATTTCTTTTAATCCTTCATTAATTTGTCCAAATAACTCTTCTAAACTCATACCAGTTCTATTAGTATCTGCTTGTTTTTCTCTTAAGGCTCTATCACTAGCAATCTGTTTAGCTTGTTTTTCAGTCTCAAAAGCCATAAATTTATCTCCAGCACTAGGAACTAAAGATAGACCTGTAACTTCAACTGGCATAGAAGGAGGAGCACTAGTTATATCTTCTCCTAAATCATTCTTTAAAGTTCTTACTTTACCAAAAGCAGTACCTACAACAATAGGATCCCCCAATCTTAAAGTACCATTTTGAATTAATAAAGTTGCAACTGCTCCTACATGTTTATCCATTTTACTTTCAAGAACAGCTCCTGTTGCATATCTATTAGGATTAGCTTTTAACTCTTCCATTTCTGCAACTAATAGAATATTTTCAAGTAATTCATCTACACCTTCTCCTGTTTTAGCAGAAATCTTATTTATTATAGTATCTCCACCCCATTCTTCTGGAGTAAGTCCTGCTTCTACAAGTCCTGTCATAACTCTTTCTATATCTGCTTCAGGTTTATCTATTTTATTAATGCAGACAATAATAGGTACTTTAGCTGCTTTAGCATGGTCAATTGCTTCTCTTGTTTGGGGCATAACACCATCATCTGCTGCTACTATAATGATAACTATATCAGTAACACTAGCACCACGTGCTCTCATTTCTGTAAAAGCAGCATGTCCTGGAGTATCAATAAAAGTTATCTTCTTACCTTTACATTCTACTTGATAAGCTCCTATTTCTTGAGTAATACCCCCAGCTTCTCCACCTACAACATTACTTTTTCTAATTGTATCAAGAAGAGTTGTCTTACCATGATCAACATGTCCCATAATAGTAACAACAGGAGGACGTTCTACTAAGTCTTCTTCTTTATCTTTAATCTCATAGTTTTCAAAATTAGAAATATCTGTCTCTTCTTCTTTTTTTACTGTTTTATTATAATCTAAGGCAAGTAACTCTACATTTTCAAAACTAAGAGTATTGTTAGCAGTAGCCATAATACCAAGAGCCATTAATTTCATAATTATCTGACTACTTGGAACATTTAAAGCTTCTGCTAAATCATTAACAGTCATATTATTTTTATATACCAAAATATTATCATCTAATTCTTGTTCATTACTCTGTAACTTTTCTTTATGTTTATAAATATTCTTTCTTTCTTCTTTAAATTCATTCTTCTTATTAGACTGTTTATTATTTTTTTTATTATTTTTACTTAAGCTTTCTTCTTTAGCATTAGCAAATTTATTATCATAAGCTATCTCTTCTGCTTTCTCATCAAGACTAAAGTCATTAACTAATTCTTCCATTTCATCTTCTACATAATCCTCTTCATCTTGAATAGAATTATCAAGTAAAATAATCTCATCATCACTAAGCATTCTATCTAAATCACTAGCATCCATAGCAAGACGTTCCATATGTTTAACAATATCTTCTATAGATTTATTTACATCTATTGCATACTCTTTTATTGTCATAAACTTCACCTCTTTCTTTTAATTTTCTATAACTTCTCTTATCTTTTCATATACCTCATTACTAATATCACATTCTAGTTTTCTTGCTAAACTTTTCTTTTTAATCGCTTCATCTAGAACATTAGTATCTCTTTTAATATATGCACCTCTACCATTCTTTTTTCCAGTTAAATCAACACTAACATTACCTTCTTTATCTTTAACTATTCTAAGAAGATCACGTTTATCAAGTTTTTCACCTGTAACAACACAAGTTCTAAGAGGAATTTTTCTTTTTTTCATAAACTACCTCCTATTCTTCAGTTTTTATACTAATACCTAACTCTTTCGCTTGTTCACTTGTTTTTATATCTATTTTATATTTAGTAAGTTTAGTAGCAAGACGGGAATTAAGTCCTTTTTTACCTATAGCAAGTGAGAAGTTATCACCATCAGCAATTACTAAAGCTTCTTTTTTCTTAGCATCTGTAATTAAAACAGTTAAATCTTTAGCAGGTGATAGAGCATTTGCGATAAATACGGCAGGATCACTATCATATTTAATGATATCTATTTTTTCTCCATTAAGTTCTGTAATAATATTAGCAATACGGCTTCCTTTTTCACCAATACAAGCCCCAATAGGATCTACTTTAGGATTTTCTGAGTATACAGCAACTTTACTTCTAACACCTGCTTCTCTAGCTACTCCATAAAGCATAACTGTTCCATCAGCAAGCTCTGGTATTTCACTTTCAAATAATCTTTTAACAAAACCAAAATGTCTTCGACTAAGAAGAACAAGTAAGCTTCTACCATTATTATCTACTTTAGTAACATATACTTTTATACTACTACCCATTTTAATATGTTCTCCAGGTATAATATCTTTTTTAGGTAAAATACCATTAGTACGTCCTAAATCAATAAAATAGTTATCTGTATCTTCTAAAGCAACTGTACCAACTAATAATTCATCTTGTTTATCACCAAATTCATCAGTTATACTACTACGTTCTGCTTCTCTAATCTTTTGAATAACTACTTGTTTAGCAGTAGATGCTGCAACTCTACCAAAGTCTTTAGGAGTTACTTCAGTATCAATAGTATCTCCAACATTAACAGTTTTATCTAGTTTTCTAGCATCACTTAATTTAATCTCAGTACCAGGATTAAAGAAACTAATCTTTTCTTCTTCTTTATCTTTCTCTTTTTCTTCTTCTTTAAACTCTTTCTCAGTCTTATCTGTATCTAGATTCTCATCTAAAGCATAACGCTCAAATAAAGCATCTTCATACTCTTCTTTAGTCATTTTATCATCAGGAACAACTGTTAAGTATGAGAATACTTTAATATCTCCAGTATCTTCATTAATTAAGACTTTAACATTATTATTTTTACTTTTAGCATTTTTCTTATAAGCACTAGTTAAAGCATTTCTCATCGCTTCATAAATTATCTCTTTATCAATATGTTTTTCTTTAACTACTAAATCAACAGCTTTTAAAAATTCTTTACCATTCATTTTAAACATCTCCCTTCTCTTTAGAATGTATATCAAGTACATCTACATCATCACATAAATTATTATCATCCATAATAGGATTAATTAGTTTAGTCGCTTCTGTTACTCTATTAACATCAATAGTAGTATCACTATCGAGTTCAATATTTAAAGTTTTAACTCCTTCTTCATTACTATAATAGACATCACTAACATATAGATTTAATGACTCAATAACAGGATCAACTAATTGTTTAACTTTATCTTTCATACTACCTCCTTACAAACTAAAGAGTGAAGTCTTTTATAACTTCACTCCTTTCTTCTTGTTTAATTATACAGTATATTTTATATTTTGTCAAAAAAGTTAAATAAAATTCTCAAATATATGATATTATTAATAGTAGGTGATAAATAATGAAGGAAATTTTTACAAAAAAAAGAATATTAGAAATATTAAAAGGAATTATTACAGTAGTTATCTTTTTATGTAGTGGATATCTGCAAATAATACCTATTTTATTATTTAATATAGATGTAGATAATTATACAACTGGTGATTTAGCGATTGTAAACACAGTTACAGATATTATCTTGCTAATTATATTAGTAGCTTTATATTACAAAGAATTAAAAATAGAGTTTAAGAGGTTTAAAAAGAATTATAAGGAATATTTAGATACAGGATTAAAATATTGGGTAGTAGGACTTATAATTATGTGTGTATCTAATATTATTATAGGATTAATTACTCCACTTAATACTTCAAGTAACGAACAAGCAGTACAAGGATTAATAACAGCGACACCTTATTTAATGCTATTAACAGCAGGCATAATTGCACCAATAACCGAAGAATTAACATTTAGAAAAGGTATATCAAAGATATTTAAAAATAAATGGGTATATGTAACCGCTTCAGGATTAATATTTGGATTTTTACATGTTATGGGGAGTAGTAATCCTTTAGAATATTTATATATCATTCCATATGGTAGTTTAGGTTTCTTCTTTGCTTTAACTTGTTATGAGACTAAAAATATTTATCCATCTATATGTATGCATGCCATACATAATAGCGCCTTAGTACTTTTATCAATCTTTACTTTCTAATACAACAAAAATACTAGTTAGATTTTTAACTAGTATTTTTATTTATATAATACTCTATTAGGCACGAGATACATATTTACCATCTTTAGTACTTACTAAGATTTCTTCATCTTGTTTAATAAACAATGGTACTTGGATAGTCATTCCTGTTTCAAGTTCAGCATTTTTCATCGCACCACTTGATGTATTACCTTTAACAGCATCTTCAGTTTTAACTACTTTCATAACTACTTTATCAGGTAATGAAATACCTAACATCTCACCTTCAAAGAAAGTAATTTCAACTTCTAAGTTTTCTTTTAAGTATTTAGCATCATCACCAATAGCACTCTTATCAAGTTCTATTTGTTCATAATCTGTCATACTCATAAAGTAATAAGTATCTCCCATAGAATATAAAAATTGCATAGTTTTCTTAGAAATATGTGCTGTTTCTACTTTAACACCTGCATTAAATGTTTTCTCAACAATAGAACCAGTTCTTAAGTTTTTCATCTTAGCTTTTACTATAGCAGCTCCTTTACCTGGTTTAACATGTTGACTTTCGATGATGGTATAAATGCCCCCTTCAAACTGTATAGTCATACCTGGTTTAAAATCATTTGAATTAACCATTTTACTTACTCCTTTCCAATAGACTTAAAACAGTCATTTAATGACTGTTAAATTATTATTTTTTCTCTTTATGAGTTGTGTGTTTACCACAGAATTTACAATATTTACTAATTTCCATTCTTCCTGGAGTATTATTTACATTTTTCTCTTCACGATAATTTTCATTACCACATACTGAGCATACAAAAGTCTTCTTTTGTCTATGTCCTAACTTCTTTGCCATAGTTATCCCTCCTTTTTTCCTCTAGTAATTTTACCAAATAATTTAAAATCAATCAACTATTTATTTAATTCTTTTAATAATTCAATAGTTTTTCTCATCTCTTGGTCATATTGAACCATTTCAATACCACCAAATTCATTTAAGAAATCATCTAATTCCATATTATAACGTTCTGCAAGTCTTTTAGCTTCTTCCATCGCATCACTCTCACTTACTTCAATATGCTCCATATTCATAATCTCTTCAAGCATTAAACGATATAATACGTTTTGATAAGCTTCTTTTTCAAGTTGATCTCTTAAATCTTTTTCCGTAGTTTTAGTAACTTGATAATATAAATCTAAACTAATTCCTTGCATAGCCATTTGTTGTTCTGTTCTTCTTAGTAGTCTATCTACTTCTTCATTAACCATTTCTTCAGGAATATCAACTTCTACATTCTTAGATACTTCTTCAAGTAGTTTATCGATATATTTATTTTCTTCTTCCATATCTTTATTAGCTTTTATATTAGCTTCTACTTCTTTTCTAAGGCTTTCTTCATCATTAACACCTTCAATACCAAGGTCAAAGAAGAAATCTTCATCTAATTCTCTTTTTTCTTTAGTTTTAATTTCATGTACTTTTACTTTAAAAGTAGCATCTTGTCCCTTTAGGGACTCTTCCATATAATCATCAGGGAATGTTACTTTAATTTCTTTCTCATCACCTGATTTCATACCAATTAATTGTTCTTCAAAACCAGGAATAAAACTACCACTACCAATTTCTAAAGAATAGTTTTCTCCTTTACCACCGTCAAAAGCAACTCCATCTTTAAATCCTTCAAAGTCAATAACTGCTACATCACCGTTTTCAACTTTACCATTTTCATCTTTATTAACTAATTCTTCATATCTTTCAAGTAAATGATCTATTTCATGATCTATTTCCTCTTTAGTTACTTTAACTTCATTAGGTTTAACACCTAAATTTCTATATTTTTTAACTTTAACTTCTGGTTTAGTAATAATTTTAAAAGTAAATGTAACACTCTTTTCATCTAAACTCTTTAAATTAGGTTCAGGTTGTACAACTGGTACTAAATCATTCTCTTTTAAAGCTTTAGTATACGCATCTTGAATTACTAAGTCTGCAGCATCTAGTAAATAGTTTTGTCCAAACTTCTTATCATAGATATTCTTAGGACATTTACCTTTTCTAAAACCGTCTACTTCAACCTTTTTAACTCTATCTTTAAAAGCCTTATCAACAGCATCAGTCCACTCTTTTCCTTCTATTTTTATTTCAATATTATGATAATTTTTCTTATTTGTCTCTTTTTTTGTTTCTTTCTTTTCCATATTTCTTCCTCCAATACGTCTCTTATTATATATGATAAAGTCTAGTTTTTCAACAATAAATGCCTAACTTTTCCATAAAAAGTACAAAATAGAAAGAGGCTTCTAAAGTTTCTCTTGTTTTAACTATAACAAATACACCATAAATGCTGTTAGTTTTAGTTATTTATATTGTAAATTATTTAATAAACATTGCATCTCCAAAAGAGAAGAATCTATATTTTTCTTTAACAGCAATATTATAAGCATTTAAGATATTATCACGTCCTGCTATAGCAGATACTAACATGATTAAGGTTGATTTAGGTAGGTGAAAATTAGTTATAAGACCATCTATACTCTTAACCTCTTTACCTGGATAAATAAAGATATCTGTAAAGCCAGAGTCTTCTTTAAACTCTCCAAACTTACCATAAACTGTCTCTAATGTTCTAGTAGAAGTTGTTCCAACAGCAATTATTCTTTTACCATTCTCTCTTGTTTTATTAAGAATATCTGCAACACTCTTACTTAAAGAATAAAACTCACTATGCATTTTATGTTCTTCTATTTTTTCTACTTTAACAGGTCTAAAAGTACCAAGACCAACGTGTAGAGTCAAGTATACGATATTTATACCTTTATCTTTTATTTTTTCAAGTAACTCTTTTGTAAAATGAAGTCCTGCCGTAGGAGCAGCAGCACTACCTACTTCTTTAGCATACACCGTCTGATATCTATTTTTATCTTCTAGTTTTTCATGAATATATGGAGGTAGAGGCATTGTCCCTAATTTATCTAATATTTCATAGAATATGCCCTCAAAACTTGCTTTAAATACTCTTATACCTTCATCTTTAACTTCAGTACATATTAACTTTAAAAGCCCATCACCAAAAGATACGACATCTCCTACATGAATACGTCTAGCAGGTTTTACTAAAGTCTCCCAAGTATTATTACCTTTATCTTTTAATAATAAGACTTCTATAACCGCTTTAGTTTCTTCTTTTTCACCAATTAACCTTGCAGGTAGTACTTTAGTATCATTTAATACTAAAGTATCTCCAGGATTAAGATAATCTATAATATCATAAAAATGTTTATGAGATACTTCTCCTGTTTTCTTATCAAGTACCATAAGTCTTGAAGCATCTCTTTGTTTAATAGGTGTTTGAGCGATTAATTCTTCAGGTAAATCATAATCAAAATCTAATACATTCATATACTAATACCCCCTATCATTTCTGGTTCACTCTGATAAGATGTTTCTATAATTAATTTATCAACACTTTTACTATCAAGCTCTTTTTTCAAAAGATTATAATCATCATAATAATCTAATAAATAATTTCTTAAATCATTATCTTCTATTTTTGTTACTAATATATTTAAAACTTCTATATTATTAAGAATCTTCTTACTAAAAACATCTAACTCATCCAAAGACATATAACCTGTATAGTCTCCTAGATATGCTAGAGTTCTTAAATTTAAAGATTTATATGGAATATCATAAGAAAATAATATTATGAGTCCAGTTAAATCTCTAGGTATTTCTTCTTTATTTCTTTTATTTTCCAAGTAATAATTATTAACTTTTAATATTAAGGCTTTAATCTCATCATTATAATCTAAACTTTTTCTTATTTTATTTAACCTAAAAAAATGAGAATCTACTGTATCTTCACCATTTTTTAATCTATCTAAAAGCTTAATTATTAATTCTTTAATTAATTCATTATACATCAAAATCACTTCCAAATAAGCCACCTTGAAAGTTTATATTTAATTCTTTATAAGCTTTTTCTGTTACAACTCTACCTCTACTTGTTCTTTTTAAATACCCTTCTTGTAATAAGTATGGCTCTATAACATCTTCAATAGTCGATGTTTCTTCACCAATAGAAGAAGCTAAAGCATCTATTCCTACAGGGCCCCCATTAAAACGTTCAATAATCGCCTTTAATAGTTGATGGTCAGTCTCATCTAAACCACTTTTACCTACTTTTAATCTTTCTAAAGCTTTTTCCATTACTTCCATATCAATAGATTCTTTTTTATCAACTAGCGCAAAATCACGAACACGTTTAAATAGACGATTAGCAATACGAGGAGTTCCTCTACTTCGCTTAGCAAGTTCAACGGCAGCATCTTCATCAATAGGCATATCTAAAACTCTACTTGTCCTTTTAATAATTTCTGTTAACTCTTCTATGGTGTAGAATTTTAATTTAGAAATAATACCAAAACGGTCACGAAGAGGGGCAGATAAGTCTCCTGCTCTTGTAGTCGCTCCAACAAGAGTAAATGGAGGTAAGTCTATCTTAATACTACGAGAACTTCCTTCCCCACCTATTATTATATCTAAAGTAAAGTCTTCCATCGCAGGATAAAGTATTTCTTCAATAAATCTAGGCATTCTATGAATCTCATCTATAAATAAGACATCTCCTGGTTCTAGTGTTGATAGTATCGCTGCTAAATCTCCACTTTTTTCAATAGATGGACCACTAGCAGTTTTAATATTAACACCAAGTTCTCTTGCAATAATAAAAGCAAGAGTAGTTTTACCAAGTCCTGGAGGACCATATAATAAAACATGATCTAATACTTCTCCTCTTATCTTACTAGCTTCTATAAAGACCCTAATATTCTCTTTAACTTCACTTTGTCCTATATATTCATCTAATACTTCAGGTCTAATAGTATTATCTACTACACCATCATCTTCTAACTCTTCGCTAGTTATTACTCTTTCTTTCATTTACTCACCTACTTTAAGAATAGTTTTAAAGCTTCTTTTATTTGTTCTTCGATACTTAAAGAACTGTCTACCTTTAGAATAACACTCTTAATTTCTTTTTCTTTATAACCAAGTCCAAGTAAAGCATCTTTTAATTCTTCACTTGTATCTTTAATAGGTTCTTCCCCATTACTAAAGTCATCTAGTTTGCCTTTTAAATCAAGAATCATCTGTTTTGCAAGTTTCTCTCCTATCTTAGGAAATTTCTTTAGATAAAGAATATTTTCTCTATTAATAGCATCACTAATACCAGAAATTGATCCTGTAGCAATAATAGGTAAAGCCATTTTAGGACCAAGTCCTTTAACATTAATTAGTTTTAAAAACAATTCTTTCTCTTCTTTAGTCTTAAAGCCAAATAGACTATGTTCATCTTCTTTTATCTGTTGATATAAATAGACTTTATAATCATTACCCTCTTCAAAAGAGAAAGGATTAGGTGTATTAATAAGGTAGCCTATGCCATTATTTTCTAAGACAATAGCATTAGACATTACTTCTGTTACTTTTCCTATAATATAACTATACATATTAATCCTCTTTCATATTATGATGAACATCCTGAACATCATCGATATCTTCTAAAGCTTCTATTAAGTTATAAACCTTTTCTTTTGTCTCATCATCAACTTCTACTTCATTATTTGGAATATATGTAACTTCACTAGTAAGGAATTCCGCTACTCCCATAGCAGCAAGAGCATCTTTTACAGAAATAAACTTATCACTAGGTGTTGTGATTAGATATGTATCACTTGTTTTTTCCATATCTAAAGCACCTGCATCTAAAGCATTTAACATTACTTCATCTTCATCATAATCACTAGGAATAACAATAATACCTTTACGTTCAAAAATATAACTAACAGAACCATCAGTACCTAAATTACCACCGCGTTTAGAAAAAGTACTTCTTACTGTTGAAGCTGTTCTATTACGATTATCAGTAAGACAATCTACCATAATAGCAACTCCACCTGGTCCATAACCTTCATATCTTATACTCTCATAATTTTCACCGTTACCTGCTCCTTTAGCTTTATCAATCGCTTTCTTTATATTATCTTTAGGCATATTAGCAGCTTTAGCTTTTTCAACTACAAGTCTAAGCGCTGCATTACTATCGGGATCTGGAGTACCTGATTTAGCAGCAACATATAATTCTTTAGCAAGTTTTTGAAATACTTTACCACGCGCTGCATCTATTAACCCTTTCTTTCTATGAATAGTAGCCCATTTTGAATGTCCACTCATTTTATTACCTCCTTTTCTTTCTTCATTATAATAACACAATTATTAAAAAAGAAAAAGCAATTGTTTGAATATTTATTAGTCTAAATAGAGATTATTTACATAATATTTATTAGGTGATACTTATGAATTATTTAAAACGACTAGGTAAAATAATTGTAACTACTATTTTAAGTATAATTATATTAGGTTTTATTTTAACTACTCTTTATTACTTTGATATTATTAGTAATAATATTTATAATATTATGAAAATGGTTATAGTCTTATTATCTTTATTTATCAATGCTTTTTTCTTAGGCAAAAACTCATCTAAATATGGTCTTGTAGAAGGTTTAAAGTTAGGAGCAATTGTTTTAATAATTATGTTTATTATGAAGATATTTACTAGTAGTTCTTTTGATATTAGAACTGTTATTTATAGTATTATAATACTTCTTACTACTTCAATTGCATCTGTTATTGGGATAAATAGAAAAGAGATAAATAGTTAGTTAGATAATACTTCTTCTAAATATTTTATCTCTTTTTTAGTTTCTCTTATTTTATTTCCTAAATTCTTAGGTAAAGCTTCTAACAAAGCTTTTTTCATATTTAATAAATTTTTATAATATTCTTTAGTTAGGCTATCTTTTTTTTCCATTAATACTGGTCCTAAAAATAACTTTTTATAGGAATAATACTTTCTTCCTTTAGTAAATACTAATATTTCATAAATAATATTATTTTCTTTAACTAAAGCTTCATTACTAATATGATAACCTAATTTAGTTAGTTTTCTTTTAACAGCGATAGAATAATTGTTAGGTGATAAGATAAAAGTATTAATATACTTTAGATATTTTCTATTATCATCTATTATTTTATTAATATTAAGGCCACCCATACCAGATATAGTAACGGTATCTATACCTTCAGTGTAAGAGTCTAATCCTTCCGCTTCTATTAGTTTTACTTTAGATTCTACTTTATAAAACTTAACATTCTCTTTCGCTTTTTTTAAAGGACCACTTTTATTATCACTAGCGATCGTTTTATTAAGGCCTCTTTCTTTAACAAGATAAATAGACAAAAGAGCATGATCACATCCAATGTCTAAAGGGTATGCTGAAAGGGGAACTAAATCCCCTATTGTTTTTAATCTGTTATTTATTTTCATTTAATCTGTTAAGAAGTCCTTTAGTTTTCTTGATCTAGATGGATGTCTTAACTTTCTTAAAGCTTTCGCTTCTATTTGTCTAATTCTCTCTCTTGTTACACCAAAGATTTGTCCTACTTCTTCTAGGGTTCTACATTGTCCATCATCAAGACCAAATCTAAGTCTTAATACTTTTTCTTCACGATCTGTCAAGGTTAAAAGAACACTTGCAAGTTCTTCTTTTAACATTTCTTCAGTAGTATACTCTTCTGGTCCAATAGTTCTTTCATCTTTGATAAAGTCTCCTAAATGAGAATCATCTTCTTCACCAATTGGAGTTTCAAGAGCAACAGGATCTTGGCTTATTTTATATACTTCACGTACCTTTTCTACAGGCATTTCAAGTTTAGCAGCAATTTCATCATCAGTTGGTTCTCTATTTAATTCTTGAGTAAGTTGTCTTTGGATTCTTGCTAGTTTATTAATTGTTTCTACCATATGAACAGGTACCCTAATAGTTCTAGCTTGATCAGCAATCGCTCTTGTTATCGCTTGTCTTATCCACCAAGTAGCATAAGTTGAAAATTTATATCCTTTAGTTGGATCAAATTTCTCAACCGCTTTCATTAAACCAATATTTCCTTCTTGAATTAGGTCAAGGAAAAGCATACCTCTACCTACATAACGTTTAGCGATAGAAACAACTAAACGAAGATTAGACTCTGCTAATATTCTTTTCGCTTCCTCATCACCTTCAACAGCACGTTCAGCATATTCAAATTCTTCATCACTATTAAGTAAAGGAATTCTACCTATTTCTTTTAAATACATTCTAACTGGATCATTTATTTTTACATCTTTAGATAAAGTTAAATCTTCTGTTTTAGTATGTTCAGTAATCTCTTCCCCACTAGCATCATCACTACCATCATCACTAACAATATCTATTCCTTCAGCGACTAAGGAATTATATAAATCATCAAGGCTATCACTATCTACTTCAAGTCCTTTTAATTCATCAGCTAACTGTTCATAAGTAATAAATCCTTGACTTTTACCTAATTTAATTAATTTAGCTTTTCTCTCTTCCATTGTTTTAATTTCTTCTACCATTACTATTTCTCCCCTATTCTTAGTTTTCTAATCTCTTCAGCATATTTAATCTGCAATGTTTGGTCAGTTGTTTCTTTAATCTTTTCCTCTAATCTTTTAATAGCATTAGTCATATTATATTCTCTAATTACTCTAAAATATAAGGACAATTCATCATCTTTAATATTAGGCTTTAAATCTAATACTAAAACATCATTTAAGAGATTAATCAACTCTTTTTTGTCTGTTAAATAAGTATAAAAGTCAGCTTCATTAATAAATCCATACTTATGATAGAAATAAACAATCTCACAATACAAGGCTCTTAAAGCTTCAGTAGGGAAAACTAAATTTTCACGTTCTACTTTCTCAATTACTAGAGGATTATTTAACATATAATAGATAATAGATAGACTGGCTTTTTGATACTTATCTTTTTTTTCTTTAGATGCTAACTTTACAGGAGTAATTATAATATTATTTGATTGTTCTTCATTTTTAGAACTTTTCAACTCCTGAAAGCTTTTTTCTAGGGTATTATACCCTATTTCAAACTTTTTTGCAAGATCTTTTAAAATTATTTCCACTCTAATAGGATCATTTATTTTAACTGCCTCTTCTAGAACATCATGAATATAATTAGCTTTATCTTCACTACTTAAGAAATTATAGTTATTACTAAGGGCTTTTATTTTAAAGTCACTATAGTAAATTGCATTATTAATTAAAGATTGAAATGCCTCTTTACCATTTTTTAAAATATAGGTATCAGGATCATCTCCATCTGTTAATTCTATTACTTTTACTTCAATATTTTCTTTAGAAAAAGCTTCTCCAGCACTTATTGTCGCTTTTACTCCAGCTTCATCACCATCAAAACATAATATTATATTATTAGATAGACGTCTAATGTTTTTAATATGATCAGTTGTTAAAGCTGTACCCATAGTAGCGACCGTATTTTTAACATCTATAGTAGATGCTCTTATAATATCCATAAAGCCTTCCATAATTATTATAGACTTAGATATTCTAGAGGCTTCTCTTGCAATATGATAATGATATAAGAGTTTGCCTTTTTTAAATAGTTCTGTTTCTTTAGTATTAAGATATTTATTTTCTTTACTATTTGTAATTATTCGGCCACTAAAACCTATTACTTTACCAGATAAATCATGTAAAGGAAACATTAAACGATTATGATAGATATCATAGTCATTAGTAGTAATTCCTACTTTATTCAATAAATCTAGAGAATAACCTTTTTTAGTTAAAAGAGTCGTTAAATCACTACGATTTCCTAAGGAATAACCAATCTCAAACTCTTTAATAGTTTCTTCATCAATACTTCTTTGCTTTAAATATTCTCTAGCAGGTAGTCCTTCTTTACTCATTAAATTATTTTGATAAAATTTATTAGCAAGATCATAGATATTATACCAATCATCATATTTAGTAGATATCTTCTTAGCTTTAAAACCTTTTAAAGCAATACCTAAACGAGATGCTAAATCACTAACAACTTGATTAAATTCTTTATGTTCATAGTTCATTAAAAAGGTAAAGACATTACCTGTCGCATGACAAGAAAAGCAAGTATATATTTGTTTTTCACGAGATACACTCATTGAAGGATTAGTATCATCATGAAAAGGACAAACACCAAAATAGTTTTTACCACGTTTTTCTAGAGGTATTTTCTCACCAATAATATCAACGATATCAGTTTTACGTCTAATTTCATTTATAACATCTTGATTATTCATGAAAACACCTCCTAACAATTACATTTATTAGTTTAGCACAACAATTAAAAAAATTCTATCATTTGATAGAATCTTCCAATCATTTTCTACTGGGATTACTTATTACTCGCTAGCCACCCAGAAGCGAGAAACATTTACATTTTGTAAATAAATATTATTTACTTTAATATTATATGAAATTTCTTTCATTTAATAAATTTATAATATACCAAGAAATATCTTGTAAAGTAACTAAATTTAAGTATAATAGTTTAAAAGGAGGTACTATTATGCTTGATATTATTATGCAACGTATGGTTATAAAAGATGAAAATACTATTTTTAATTTACTAGTTAAAGCGAACGAAAGAGATTTAACGCAAAGAGAAAAAAATAAATTTTTAAAAGCAATGGGTAGAAGTATATTTTTTTCAGTTAGTGCTTTTGGATTTGAAAAAGAAAAAGAAGATAATAATCCTCAAGATATTATCGCTATTAATAATGGTTTAAATCTTTTAAAGGATTTAAATAATGGATTTGAAATTACTCAAGAAAATTGTATTTTAGAAAACATTAATCAAATAGCAGCCCATTATCAAAGTGTTTTAGAATATGAAGATAGTTTTCTTGATTATAGAACAGAAAATAGTAAAGATAATTTTTTAAAAACATTAAATAAATTTGAAGAAGCGAAAGAGTTTAGTGAAGGCTATCAAAAAGAAAAGACTTTAACGAAATGTTAGAGTCTTTTATCATTATTATCACTTACAAATTCTTTTAAATAACTATTATTAATACTATCTTTAGTTTCAAAAACATAAGTATAACTATTTAGACTATCTTTATATTCTTCTAATAAACTAGGAATATCTTTTTTATTATAATCATTATATTCTTCATATAAATTTACTATTTTATTATTACTTGTAATTAAATCACTATAACTACGATAATAGTTTGAATAATCAAAACTAATCGCTTTCTTTAAAGTAATTGTATAAATAAGTTTATCATTATCTACTACTCTTTTTCCACTTACATAATAATTAATAATAGATGGTGGTGTATATGCAGAATGAGCATGATAAGTATTATCTGCTTTATATATTTTAGTTTCACTATCATATATTAAATAGTCTCCATCTTCTAAAAAACAAGTAGAATTTACCGGTTTGAAAGTTATACCTTTCCCAAAATATTTTTTTAAAACTGATTTAATTTTATCTAGACTAACACCTTTATTAAAATCTAAATCTAATTCTTCTTTTGTTTCTTTAGAAAGTCTATCTATAAAATTAATTTTATCTAAGTCAGATAATTCATCTATATTTTTAGTACCATCATATATTATTAGATAGCTATCATAATTAGAAATAAGAGTTATTAAAGAGTCTATTTCTGTATTTGTTAAATCATAACTCTCTTTTTCCTTAGATACTTTAGGTTCTTCTTTTTTTAAATTAATACTTACTAAAGCTAGTATTCCAATTATTAAGATAAATGTGAAGATAGATATAATAATCATAAGAGCCATTTTTCTTTTTTCCATAAAGATCACCTACTTACTTAAAGTATATAGAAAGTTAAAAAATTTATCCACAAGAAATTTAAAAAAGTATGTAAAATTTACATACTTAAGGGTTTAATCTATTAGGTCCTCTAAATAGCATCATCGCTTCTTTAATAGAGATATCTAATATTAACATTGTAAGTCTATCAACACCAAGACCAAAACCACCATGAGGAGGACAACCATATTTAAAGAATTCTAAGTAAAATTCAATATCTTTTCCTAGACCTTTTTCTAAAGCTTGCCTCTTTAATACCTCATATCTATGTTCCCTCTGGGCTCCTGTTGTTATTTCTACTCCTCTATAAATTAAGTCATAACCTTCTGGAATATCATTTTTACGCATATGATAGAAAGCACGTTTTTCTTTAGGAAAATCTGTTACAAAGATAAATTCAGAATTAAATTCATCCATAGAATAACGATATGCTAAACGTTCTCCTTCAGTTGTTAAGTCATTTTTTTCTTCATCACTTACTTTATAATCATATTTTTCTTCTAAAATATCATATAAATCTGCTAATTTTATTCTAGGAAATTTAGTTTTAGGAACAATTAATTCTTTATGATATAACTCTTTTATTAAGTCTCCATATTTCTCATTTACTTTATCTAAAGCATAAGTTAATAGTTCTTCTTCAAAGTCCATAACATCTTCGTATGAATCAATATAAGCAAATTCTAAGTCAAAACCCGTAAACTCTGTAGTATGTCTACTAGTATTAGAGTTTTCAGCCCGAAATACAGGTGCTACTTCAAAGACTTTATCATAACCACTAGCAATAGCCATTTGTTTATAAAATTGAGGAGACTGAGCAAGATAGGCTTTACGATCAAAATATTTTACTTCAAAAACTTCAGAACCACTTTCACTTGCCGCTCCTATTAATTTAGGAGTATGTATTTCTGTAAAATCTTTAGAATACATAAATTCTCTCATAGTTTTAACTAAATAACTTTGGATTTTAAAAATATTAAAGTTATATTCATTTCTTAAATCTAACCATCTATAATCTAGTCTTTGATCTAAATTCTGGGCATCTTTATCATGAATATTAATAGGAAGTTCAGGAGCACTTTCACTAGTTACTTCTATTTTAGTAGGAATAAACTCCATTCCTCTTAATCTAACCTTTTCATTTTTCTTTAAAGTTCCTGTTACTTTAATAGTAGATTCAACAGTTAAGTTATTAACTAATTCTACCATTTCTTTATTATTTTCATCACTTTTTTCAATAGTTACTTGAACCTTATCAGTAGAATCTCTTAATACTAGAAATTGTACCCATTTTATATTTCTAATATTTTCAACGAAACCACTAAGTTCTATTTCTTTATCATAATATTTTTCTAAGTCTTTAAAAAATATTTTATTCATCTTCTTCACATCCTTCATCATGATTATGAAAATCCATATCTATAGGTAAATTATCATCACTTATATGTTCATCAAAGTAATAGATAACATATTCCATCATAATCTTTTCTTCTTCTTTAGTTTTATTATTTTTAACAGTAATTAAACCTTCATTTAAATCAGTACTATTAAGTAATATTAAATATTTACTATTAAAGTAATCTGCTCTTTTAAACTGACTCTTTAAGCTTCTTTTAGTATATTCTGTTTCAACAACAAATCCACTCATTCTTAACTCATTTGCAAGATAAATAGCATTTTTCTTTTCATCTTCGTTGACATACATAATAAAGATATCTATATCATCTCTTATATTCTCTATATCTCTTTCTATTATTTCATCTACTAATCTATCAAGACCAACTGCATAACCTACACATGGTGTTTCTGGACCATCTAGCATACTAACTAAATTATCATATCTTCCTCCACCACCTAAGGCTAGGTTATTATTTTCTGTCATTAATTCAAATACAGTATGATTATAATAGTCAAGTCCTCTTACTATCTTAGGATCTATTTCATAATTAACTTCTAAAATATCTAGGTATTCACATACTTTATCAAAGTGTTCTTTACTCTCAGTATTTAGATAATCTAATATATTAGGAGCATCTTTGAAGTAGTCTTTATTACTATCTACTTTACAGTCTATAATCCTTAAAGGGTTCTTATCAAATCTTTCCTTACAATCATCGCATAAGTCGTCTAAATGAGGCTTAAAATAGTCTTTTAAAGCTTCTCTATATTTATCACGAGATTCTTTATCTCCTATACTATTAATATTTACTACAGTATCAGTTAATCCTAACATTTTATTGATGTTATAAGCAAGAGAGATAACTTCTGCATCCATCATAGGATCACTACTACCTAGAACCTCTACTCCATATTGACTTAGTTCTCTATATCTTCCCTTCTGTGGTCTTTCATAACGATACATTGTTCCATTATAATAAACTTTAACAGGTAAATTATGAGTTCCATACATTTTATTTTCTATATAACTTCTAACTACTCCTGCAGTTCCTTCTGGTCTTAAGGTAATGTTTCTATCTCCTCTATCTTTAAAATCATATGTCTCTTTAGTAACTATATCAGTAGTGTTTCCTATTCCTCTATGAAATAATTCAGTAGATTCAAAGATAGGTGTTCTAATATAATTATAGTTATATTTTTCCATTACAGAATCAATTACTTCTTCTACATATTTCCAGGTTCTTGCTCTTTTATCAGTTAAATCAACTGTTCCTTTTGGTTTACTAATCATTATAATCCCTTTCTTTCTAAGCTTTATTATACAGGAAAATTTCTCTTAAGAAAAGTATAACTTGATTTTTATTTAATTTTGTGGTATTTTATATATCGCTTTAAAAGAGGGAAATACTAATGAATATAACTTTTAGAGAAGCTTGTTTTATTAAGAAATTTCCTAATATGGAAGGTTAATTTGGTTACCTTGCTACACATAGAACTCTTCCTAATGGGAAAGTTATAAAAATAATAAATAATTTAACTAAAGAAAAAGAATCTACTATAAGAGAATTAATCTGTGAGAAGAAAATTCAAGGTAGTGGTTATCCTCTAGAAGAATATAGAGTCGATAATAAATTACAAGGTTTTATTATGTATCATTATCCTCATGCTTATACTTTTGATTATGTTATTAATAGAAATATGTTTACGCATAGAGAAAGATTAAAAGCATCAATTGATTGTGCTAGACAGTTAAAAGAGTTACATAATAAAGGTTATTTATTAAATGATATCGCTCTTACTAATCAATTAATTGATAAAGATGGAGGACATTTAATAGACTTTGATGCTGCTTCTAAAGGTATTCCTACAAAAATAGAAAATCATTATGAACTTACTTTAAACAGAAGAATCCTTTGTCCTAGTTATAATAATGATAAGATAAAACAAGCTTTAACTAATTTATCTTTAATCTATAAGATTAACTTTGAAGAAGTAATAAATGATAGGACAACTGATGTTAATAGTATATTTAGTTTATTTAAAGATAACAATGAGATTTTTAATCTATTATCTAATTATTTAAGTAATGATAGTTCTACACCTTATTTTGATGTATTAGAAGATATTTTAAATGATGAAGAGAAAGTTATATTTGAAAGTGATAAAATATATAGAAAAACTAATAATCTAGTTTAAGGTAAAATAAAAAGAGTCATCATAACTCTTCTTTTTTGTTTATTTGGGCGACTATAAAACAAAATAAGATGGTAAAGAGAGTTAGATGACTAGGAATTTTCATTCCCAATACAAATATATAATAAAATTTAAAAAGATACAAGTACGAGTTTTCGTAAACACGTTCAAACCCTTTAATATCAACAAAAATTTATAATTATTTTTTTATTTTAAAAGGGACAAACCCACTTAAAACTAGTAATCCTATACAAAAATACATTAGTTTTGGAAGACTTCCTGTTAAGAACAACCCTACTAAAATGATAGATATTCTTGCAATATTTATGAAAAATTCATTTCCACATATATATGTCTTTTTATCAAGTTTTGTTCCAAGAATATAATAATTGTT
Source organism: uncultured Bacilli bacterium (assembly GCA_944363745.1). The sequence continues at coordinate 30,799 of CALVVD010000001.1, forward strand.
ATTATTAACAACATTAAAAAATTGTTTAATAAAACCTTCTATAAAAATAATAATAAGTACTGTTTCTGTAGTAATATTAATTTTAAACAAATAAATTAAACAAATTAAAATAGTACATAATAATAAATAACTTTCTCTTTTTTCATCAATTCTTTTAGACAAAAAATATGTAAATATTATACTTGCTAAACCTAAGAAAAAATTAGCAAGTCCTGCAAAGGAATAAGTATTAGAAACATAAATAAACAAATAAAGAGAGAAAAAATCTGACATTATAGTAGAAGCTTCTCTTAAAAAAAGATGAAATAATGTTACTTTAGGAACTATTTTAAAATATGAAAGTATTGATTCCTTTACTTGTTTTTTTCTTTTTTCTTCTATAAGTAGGACACTTATCAATGATATAATCATTAAAATACTAGATGTAATAACTAAAGGTATAATACTAAAATTATCTAATATTATAGCAGATATTATTGCAGCGATGATTTCTGATATTTGTGAGATTATTAAAAGGATTCCTACTTTACGTCCTATTTTTTTATCATTGAGAGTAATAAATTCTAAATCATGTCTTACATTCCAATAAATACTAGCATAACAAGTATAAAGAATTGCATTAAGTACTAATGAAAATAAACTATCAAGATAGAAAATTAACTCTATGTATGCAGATATGAAAAAAATAGTTGATATTAATAATAATACTTTATTACTAAATTTGTGACTATACTTTAATAATACAGGTTGAAAAAGTATATATCCAATATAAGTAATTAATACCCATATAGCAACTTCTACAACTGAAAAACCATGTTTATATAGATAAATACAATTAAATGTACCTAAAATATTTTTAGCAAGAGATGAGAGAAATAAGAAGATTTTAGAATAGGTAATTTTTTTTATTCAAGATTCATTTTAATCTACTACCCTCTCAATTCTTTTAATATTTTCTAAAATATTATTAAGTTTTACCATAAGTAAATCTTCTTTATTATTTAATAATTCATTTATCTTTTTAGATTTATCATTAGTATTATCTAAATAATCATAATCGAAATTCTCAACCGCTAAAGTTATTAATTCATCTTTTTCAAGTAATGATTCTATAATATCTTTTACATTTATTTCTTTATTAATAAAAGTATTAATAAAATTAGTTAAACTATCATCTTTAGTAGCTAAATATCTTTTTATAATATTTTCAAATAATAATTTTATATAATTAGATCTATCTATTTTACTAACTAATTCTCTAGCACCAAATTTAGAAGTAAATTTTACAGTATTACCTGTTTTTAAATAATCACAAAGAGCATATATCCCCTGTCCTTTTTTATAGACTTTATCACAGATAATGATAGCAGTGTGAAGATCTAAAACAGTGTTTATATCTTTAAATAGATTATCATCTTCTTTAGTAATAGTTACATTTATTTTAGGACTATTTATTAAGAGATTTAATTCTTTTACTCTAGAGTTTAAATAAGTAGTAATTCTTTCATAGTTAGTAGTTACTTTTGTACTTGGTATATCTATTTTAATATTATCATTTGTATTAACTTTAGGAGTACTATTATTATCACTATAATCACTTGTTATTAAATCTGTAATAGTATCTTCATCATAAAGTGTTTTTAAAATACTAGAAGTTTCAAAAGTACTAGTAACTTTATCATTAAGTAATACTTCAACAATTAAACGTTCTATTTCTTTTGTTTTACTATCTAAGTTTTTATTATAGTCTTTAAAATATTCATTTAAAGGTACATCATTATAAGTAATATTAGGATAACTAGAAGATGGTTTATTGTTAACTAGTAAAGCTATTTGGTCAATAAAAGTTAATTGGTTAGTAATATTTTGTTCTAAAATAGTTAATCTTTTTTTATACTTTAATATTACTTCATCAATTTCTTCAGTCATTTTAGTTTTATAACTTTTCTCAATATAACGCATATATTCATTAATATTATAATAAATAGTAGCATTATTAATAATTATTTTACAGGTATTTATAATATTATCTTTAGTTAAAACTAAATTAGGTAAATTAGTAAAGCTTTGATCAATAATATTAATTTCTTCTTCACTTTTTACAATAGCATAGTATTTACTATTATCTTCTAGAGTATAGCAAGCATAAATTAAATTATTTTTATTTTTAAATAAAGAGTTTATTATCTGATCATTAATTTTAGCGAAAAGAAGAAATTTACGATTTATAATATCCCCTTTACTTTTATTAAGATTAGGTTTAATTAAGATATTATCTATTAATAATATAATGTTATGTAAATTATCTAGTGGATTTATATTATTTTTTATATTGTTATATAAAGTAATTAGATTATTTTCATCTTCTATAGCAATATCTATATTTTTAAGTTCTTCTAATTTTTGATTTACTTTAGTTATTAAATTATTATATTCTTCTATATTGGCATTATGAATAATATTATTAGCATCTATCTTAATATTTTCATATAGTTTAGAGGTATCTATATATAAAGTATCTAAGTCTTTTAAATTACTTTCACTAGTAGAGTCTTTTAAAGTTAATAATTGTTTATTAATATTATCAATAGATGTAGTTATAGTAGTTAATTTTTCTTTTTCAAGGACATTTTCTATTCTTACTAATAATTGTTTAATATGACCAAGAAGTTGTTCAATTAATTTTATCTTTTCATTTAATCTTTCACTAATAATAGCTTTATCAGTAATAGTAACAAAATTATTTATATCTTCTTTATTTGTATCTATTATTTTTAATGGTTCTAAATTCTTCATATTAATACCTCCACTAGACACCAATTTATTCTATATATAAATTATAGCAAAGAAAAAGCAAATAGTAAAATATTTGCTTTACATAGTTTTGGCAGCTTCATCAGCATTAGTTGCTTGATTAGTTAAATCTTCTCCAGTTGTTGAAAGTTCTCCAGAAGCCATAGCATTTACAGCGGCTTCAGCAGCTGCTTCATTAGTCATAGTTTCTGTTGTAGCAGCTGGAGCAGGTTCTTGAAAAGTTGCTGTTGGTTCTTGATAAACTTCTACTGTTTCAATATTAGTAGCTGGTTCTACATAAGTTGTTTCAGCTTCATTAACAGAAACTTGTTCTACTGGTACTTCTTCTGTAACAGTACCTGTATTTTGTGATTGTTGTAATTCTTCTTCAGTAGTATCATAATCACCATTGCCAGCATTTGCAGTAGCATTTTGATCTGGTAAAGGAGCAGGTTCTGTTGCAGTATTAGTATTTTCTTCTACTTCTGTAGTTAAAGAACCATCTTCGATAGCATCAGCTGGTATATCATCATTAAAGTTAACATCACCTTCTGCTAAACTACCATCAGAGCTTGTTGAAACATCAATTTCTTGACTATAATCCTGATCACCAGTATCAGTATTAGTTTCTTCTCCTGTTATTATATTATCGTATTTATCTTCTTCAGTATTATCATTTCCTGTATTAGTATTATCATTTGAATGATCAGGAAGAGTTTGTGGCTCTTGATAATTTAAGTTCTCATATCCTTGATTTATACTACCTGGTGTTTGAGTAACATTAGCAGCTGGGATATATGAAGAACCTCCACCACTTGAATAATCGCTATTATAATTAACATTTCTTGCAGCAGCTGCAGCTTGGGCTTGAGCTTGAGCTTGAGCTTCTTCAGCAGCTTTCTTTGCTTCTAATTCTGCTTGTTTTTGATCAGCATTATCTTGAGCTTGATTTTTAAGATCATCTAAATTAGGATCATCAATTGTAGTTGCAACCATAGACTTACCATTAGTAGGAGTTTTATCTCTTGATAGAATTAAACCTATACTACTAAGACCTACTATAGTAGCTAAACTAATTAATGCTGGTTTTAACATAGGATGTTTCTTTTTCTTCTTTTCTGGTTTTTTATCCTTATTTTCTTCAATCTCTTCATCATCTAATCCATCATCAGTATCATAATCATCTGTTTCATCATTAGTTGCTTCTTTTTTAGCTTCTTCATAGGCATCAAAAGCATTCGCTCTATCTTCATCAATAAGATTATCAAGCATAGCACCTGCATTAGGAGCTGTTTTTGCTCCTACTTTGATGTTTTGATCATTATAAAGTGCTTGTTTATCCATTTTTGTATATCCTTTATCTCTAACATATTTAATTAGAAGAGATCTAGCAAATTCCTCATCATCTGTAAATTTATATTCTTTATTACCATCTTCATCTTCTAGTATGTAACAATAAGATCTTGTTCTATCTTTACCTTCACCTACATAATAAGCATAAATACCTAATATTTTCTTATCAATAAAATCTTGATTACTATTATTATTATCTTTCTTCTTAGTTTTATCTTTAAAGTAATTTACAACTTTTGTAAAAAATCCTTGTTTCTTCTCTTTTTTTAATCTTAATTTTTTATTTTTACTCATTATTTCTTTAATCTTATCAAAATTATATTTCATAACCTTTCCCTCCTTATCTTGTCCTTCCTGTATAAGTATATCCTTGATTTAATAGACCAGTATCATTATAAGTACTCCATTTTGTATCAGTGCCACCACTACTAATTAAACTTCTTGTTCTTTCACTATAATATTTAACTCTACCATAAACAGTCTTACCATTAGAATCAGTTCCAACTGCTTCTAGTCTAGAGTATAATTGAACTTCTCTTAAACAATTAACATCACTTTCATTACATTTAATTGCTGCTAAACCTGTTGTATTGTATTTCCAACTAGACCAACTACTCCATCCTGAGAAAACAGGATTATTAGTCTTAGAATACTCATACATTACAGTAACATTATTTGTAGTATTATTGTTAGCATTAGAATTAGAATTTGTATTGTTATTATTTATTGAACCAGCACTTTGATTACTATTAGTCGTTGTATTATTATTGCTACTACCACCATTATTTGTAGTTGTAGCATCTGTTATATCAACTTCATCTGTTACTTCTTCTTTTTTATCATCAGTTTTATTGTTTTCTTTTTCTTTACTACTATCTCTTTCACATAAAGTATCTGTACAATAATCATACTCTCCTACTCTAGTTAATTTATAATCTTCTTTCTCATTACATTTTAAATTAACTCTTAAAGTATAATCATCATCATTCTTAGTAAGTCTTATATAACTTGCATTAACATCACAAGCTTCATTATTACCATCTGTAAAAGCTTCTAATAAGTTTTGATTAATCATTTCTCTTAATGTTAATTCATTTTTGTCACCAACTTCTTTTGGTAATTTATCTTTATCATAATATTTAAAAGCCGCATCTTCCATTTTATCTAAGTTAGCACTAAAGACTTTATCATAATTTGAACTGTTTTTACTAACACTATTATCTTTATTTGTAACTTTAGTAACTATAAAAATAATAAGTATTAAGAAGATAATTACAATAATAGCTTTTAGTAATATATCACGTAATGGAAAACGACCTCTTGCATTTTCTTCAGTATACATATTATAATCCCCCTTCTCCTTAAGATGGCCATATTATACCACATTTATTAAGGATTGTCAAATTTTAAGCAAACAAGTGTACAACCTGGATTCATAAAATCTAGTTTATATTCTAACACTCTTTTATCTTTTTTTAAATACTCATTTATAGCATTTCTTAAAATACCTTTTCCAATACCATGAATTATAATAATATTTTCTTGTTTTAGTTTATAACAATCATTAATAAATTCTTTTACTTTAAAAATTGCATATTCTCTATCCATACCATGTAAATCTATTTTTGGATAGCTAGATAATATCAAGATTACCACTTCTTTCTAGAACTATATTTAAACTAGGTACAGAGTATCTTCCTCCTACTTTTGTAGTTGATATCGCTCCAGTTATATTAGAAAGACGACAAGCTTCTTCTAAAGAATAATTATGAGATATAAAATATGTAAAAGCTCCATGAAAAATATCTCCTGCACCTGTTGTATCAACAGCCTTTACTTTAATACTAGGTATAAGTTTATAGGAATTATCTATTTTAGTAAAACAACCCTTATCTTCTAAAGTTATAATAATGTTATTATGAAAATCATTTTCTAGTCTTTTATGAACTTCTATAATAGATTCTATACTTCCATCATAAGATAGTTTAGTATAATCTAAGGCAAAGTTTTTAGAACAGACAAGATAATCTACATAAGGGCATAGATTAACGGTACTTGGCTTAAAACTACCAGCATCTATTATTTTAATAGCATCTTTATTATTAAGAAGGATTTTCTTACTCATCTCTTCTTCTTCACCATCTACTAATATAACATCATATTTATTATCATTATCAATACTACATCTTTTAATATTATCATCTTGACTAGTAAGAATGGTTCTAGTAGTTTTAACACGATTAGCGATAATAAAACTAAGACCAGTATCAAAATTATCTACTAGTTCTAAATATTTGGTAGATACATTAGCATTTTCTAATTCTTGTTTTATTTTTTCACCATAATAATCATTACCTACAACACCTTGAAAAGAGACATCACAGCCCCAAAGTCCTAATAAATAAGCGGCATTACTAGCAGGACCACCACCACAGTCAATATGTTCTCCTAAGCGCATTTTTGTATTTTCTATAGGATATTCATCTACTTGAAAAGTTATATCATAAGATGAATGACCAATTGTTAAATATTTCATATCATCACCGTCTTAATTGTACCAGATTTTTATTAAAAAATATATAAAAATAAAAGACTATAGTGTAAATATCTGTTATACTAAAAGAGAAAGGCAGTGATATTTGTGAAGAAGATAAAGGAAAGAAGAAAAGATAAAAAAGAAAAGAAGAAATTAACTAGAAAACAAATAATTATTCTTATAATTGTTACTATTATTTTAGGGATTTTATGTTATTTTATTTCTACAGAAGTTACTAAATCTATTATTGATCATAGAACAATGGCAGAGAAAAGAAAAAATGAAGATTTTTCTGATTTAACAGAACTTGATACTATTGAAGATATTGATCTCAATACATTTATTAATAATTATAATGAAATTAGTGATGATGATATTAGTAGTGATGAGATAGTAGATAATGTTATTAAAATAAATAATACTGAAGTTGATTTTGTTATAGATAATAATTATTTGACTATAACAAGTATTAATTTTAATAAAAAGAATAGCAGTAATAAAAAGATTATATATAATATGATAAAAGCTAATAATGGAGAGCTTGATGATGATAGTATTGATTTAGTTTATGATAGAGTTTTTGAAACACTTGGTAATACCAGCGATAAAACTAGTGAAACATCAGAATTCTTTCAATATCAAGGATTAGAATTTAGTTTAAAAGAATATAAGAATAGTGATTATAAGTATAGTTTTAGAATAGGTAGAATTACAGAAAATGAAATAGAAGAATGATTTGCTCATCCTTCTTTTTATTTAGTTTATGACA
>CALVVD010000002.1 GCA_944363745.1 uncultured Bacilli bacterium
AATCAAAGTAACTGCAGCTGAGACAACACCTGCTCTTGTATGATAACCTGCTTCTTCTACATTAGAAGCAATTAAAGCATTAAACTCTTCCAAACTAGTTCCTTGACTCTGTAAGAAAGAACTAAGTTGTTGATGTAATATCTCATGTCCGGTACTATCTAAAACATAATCACCATAATCTATTGTCCCAGCACTACTACTACTTGATGGATTATCAAGTCCAAATAAACTACTATGAGCTCCTAAAGGAATAGCTAATATAATTATAAGGAGAAATAAAGCTAATAAAGCAGGACCTACAATAATAATAATTTTTAAAGGTAAAGATAATCTTCCCCAAAAACTAAATCTTCCCATAAAACTATTTTTAGAACCAAAAATAGATTTTAAAGGATTAAAAGAAGCCCCTTCATTAGTCTCTTCAGGATTATCATTAGATAAAGCAGTACTATTACTAGTAACTTCCTCATCATTACCATTATCACTTACTTCAGTATTAGTATCACTACTACCTACTGCAGTATTTCTTCTTCTATTAACAACCCCTCCTATTCCTTTTCTAATATTATTAAGATTATTTAAAGTACTAACTCCAGGTATTGTACTAGCTGCCTTATTAAAAGCAGCAGTCTTAACCCCTTTTCTTATTTTATTAAAAGTATTATTTCTATTAGGAACACTTTTTTTAGTATTATTATCTTTAGAAGAACCTTTTCTACTCTTATATTTATCATTATCAGATGATGGTTTAGAAGAATTTGTATTCTCATTTATATTATTACTATTATCATTTACTTTAGTTTTCTCATCTTCCATACACTTCACCATCTTTCTAATTTATTTTAAAGATTTATCTCTAATTCATATTTAAACCCTGTATCAACATAAAATATAATCGTTTGATTATCACTATTAGTAATTCTATAAGTAGAACCATTTATATTATAATCTATAACCTTACTAGCATAATAATTATTAATTAAATTATCTCTAAAACTATTAAATATCTCTTCTGTAATTTCATCTTTATTTCTAATTTTTTGATAAACATCACTACTATTATTAACAACTTCATTTTTAAAATCAGTATAATATATAGTTGCTAACTGTTCATTACTAATATCTTTAACTCCATAAGTATTAACATCACTCTTTGAATTAATAGAAGTAAATTCATTTAATTCTTCTTCACTAGGAAGTTCTCTTACTTCATCACTAACATGAGTTATATTTCTAAAGATAAGAAAAAGGAAAAGAAAAGCAAAGACAACTACAACAATAATTTTTAATACTTTACTCATTAGACTCTACCTCCTTTATCTTATCTTGATAAATTATTTCTGAAATAGGTTCTATGGCAAAAGTTAAATGTTCTTCATCTATAGTAACCTCAAAATATTCATAACCAATAACATTACTAGTATCCATATTTTCTAAAGATATTCTCACTTTAGCATAATATTTATAAATATTATTATGACTACTAATCTGATAAATTTCTCTTGTACTACTAGTATAATTAGGTCCATAAGAAGTAATATAATCAAAAACATTATCTATAGTTATATCATTTTTTTTAATATAATCATCACTTAAAGTTTTAATAATAGAATCAGTATCAGAACTAGCTACATAAGATGTATATTTAGAAATAGCAGAATCTATTGTAAAATATCTATTTACATCTTTTAAAGGACTAACAGTATTATCAATTACCTCTTCTTCTACATTATTATCTATACTTCTAGCCATAATAAGAGTACTACCAAAAACTGCTATCAAAACAATAATTATAATAATTTCAATTTTCTCAGTTTTATTCATATTTCCCTCCTATAAGCCAAATATCGCTGTTCTAAGTTCTCTTTTTTCTGTTAATTGCCAAGCCGTATAATCATTTTGTTCACAAACAGTAGTAGGTACATTACTACCAGATGGAACTCTACTACAATAATCCGCTCCATAAATGATATTAAGATAGTAACATCCTCCAAGACCAGAACTACCAGGATTATATCGATAATCACCTAACCATGAATAAACAGATTGCATTCCCGCAAGTGTTCCAGGAAGTCCATGTCCTGCAGGATCACAACCAGCCGCTTCTCTTTCATTATAACGATTAGTAATCGCCCCTGCTAAACTACCACCTTCCATATAATCAGCGATAGTTTCAGCATAAGCTTTAATACCTGCTTCCATCGAAGTAAGTTGCGGTCCAGCACTACAACCCCTACCATTAGAAATACCTATTCCCCAGAAGTTATAAAGACCACTACAAGTTCTCCAACCTTGTTCAGTACCAGCAGTTACAACAACAAGTTCAGGGTTAACTCCATATCTTAAAGAAGCATCATATACAAGTTCAGCTTGACTAGAAAAGTTACTACAAAATGAACTATTACCACTACTAGAACAATATGCTTGCATTAATGAAACAAATTCTTGACGAGATAAACTTGTTGAAGTTAAAGAGAAATCAACACAACCAGGACGTGGATCATCCATACTAACATAGTCTAGTGGATCAACCTTATGAGCCGTATCATTAGCACCTGCTCTAACTTCAAAGTGAAAATGTGTTCCTGTAGAACTACCAGAGTTACCCATCTTACCAATAACTTGACCTTGCTTAACTTGATCACCTACTGATACAGTAATACTATTCTGTGCTAAATGTTGATAAACTGTATAATTTCCATCAGAGTGTTCAATAATAACATAATTACCACGAGCAGCTGGGTGTCCATAATAACCATTATCATCATATCCTGATACTGCTGTAACTACTGTACCAGATTTAGCAGCAATAATATTGTAATGCCCTGGACCATAACTTCCGGCAATATCTATCGCCCCATGATTACCACGATGAACACTATCTCCACCCGCAAAATAAGCAGTTATAGTTGTAAATTCAGGAGCCCCACTAGCAAAAGTAACCCCATTTTCTGTTGTTGTCTCAGCACTACCAATAGGCCACCAATAAGCATTACTATCACAAACAGAGCCCTGTACCTCTTCTTCTTGACCATAATTTATAAGCTCTTGATATGACTCAATATAATCATATACATCTTCAGCCATTCTATCACAAGTAGCAAGAGAAAGACTGGAATCAATTCCCTTAAAATAACCAGGCAATACTTCTTTAACCCCATCTTCAGTCTTAGAAGTAAAAGTAATGCTACCATCTTCATGTTCTACTTGATCAAGCATTAAATCAGCAACTTCTCTCATTCTACTTTCAGTCATATCATCAAAAGCAAAATCAACAATATTCAGTTGTAAGATAGTAAAAGTAGAAGTAATAACCATCTTAGAAAAATCTTTTTCTTCATTTTTATATTCATTAGAAACATTATCTAATCTCTTATAATATTTATCTTCAGATGTACTAATAGATACATAATCATTAATAGTAGATAAATCTTCTTCTTTAAAAGAATTAATAACTGGAACTAATAAAAAAAGAAAAACAGAAAAAAGAAAACCAATTGAAATAAGCTTTAATTGCCAATAAGCATATTTATCTTTTAATTTTCTTCTTTCTTTTTTCATTTCTATCACCCTTACTACGATTAATTATTGTAACTAAAAGCCACCACCAGTTCCAAATGATTCTAATTCATCATTAGTAACAACAACATTTATTTGCATTCTTCTATTACCACAGACAAACAAAGCTTCACCTTGGGAATAACGTTTAATACTGTCTTTCTCATTTTCATTTAAGTCTATTAAAAGTGATAAATCTTCAACCGCCTGTTTTCTAAGTCCCATAACTAGATAATATGATGAGTTATCAAATATCGCTTTACCTTGAGTAATTACTCTCTCAGCTGAGAAATCACTAGGTTGTTGAGTAATAACGATTGTACCTGTGTTATATTTACGAGCACGACGTTGTACTTGTGCAAGGAAATCAGCACCTTGTTCATTACTATTAGATAAAAGAACATGCGCTTCATCAACCATAAGAATAGTATTAACATCAACATCAAGACAAAGTCCCCAAGCATATTTTAAAATATTAAAGAATAAAGCATTTCTAATATTAGTATCAGAATTCATAAACTCTTTAATATTGAAAACCATAAAATCACTATCTGCAGTTATAGTAGTTTTACCATCAAAATAGAATTTTAACTCTCTAGTTAAAGGTCTAATTTTAAGTTCAAGTCTTTGAATAATATCCTTTTCTCTAGTTTGTTCCGTAATAGACATAAGTCTACCTCTAATAGTAGCATAAACATCAGAGAAAGTTGGATAATCAGCAGAAGTAAACTTAGTAAAATCTGTATTATAATCAATTCCAAAACGTTTATATGTATCTTGAACAATCTCACTAAACATATTTAAGACATCCTCTTCAACAGATGGATCATAATACTTCATGAAAGCTCTTAATGATTGTAATGTTCTTGTCAAAACAGTATAACCAAGTCCTTGAGCAATCTCTTCATCATCAGCATCAATAACAACTTCCAAAGGATTAATCATACCGAATTCTCCACCTTTACCGATATCAATAATATCTCCTCCAAAAGTTCTAGCCATTTCCTCTAACTCATTTTCTGGGTCAATAGCAACTATTTGACAACCATTTCTAATATGAGAACGTAACATAAGTTTAGCAGCCGTACTTTTACCAGAACCAGATGTACCAAGAATAATCATATTAGCATTATTTCTATTATTTTCTTTTCTAGTTTGATAAAGAAATTGATTAAATAGAATAACTCCTCCAGAAAAATCAACTCCAAGTAAAACAGACAATCCTGGATCTTTAATACTATCAAAGATAAAAGGATACATCGCAGCAATTGTAGGAGAAGGTATTGGGGTACCAATTCTCTCTTCTATATCTTGATCTGGGAATATTGGTAAAATACTCTTTAGAACTTTCTCTTGTTCAAAACGAAGAGATACAGCACGAAGCTCCATTGCATCCAAATAATTCTTAACATTAACTTTTTTAAGTTCCAAATCTTCTTTAGTATCAGCATTTATCATAATATGCATTTGAAAATCAAAGATACGAGACTGACTAGAAGCAAGCATAGATACAAAGTATTCAAGACTTTCTGCATCTTGTCTAATTCTCTCTTTAGCAGTTTGATCATGTTCCTGACGATACTTTTCACGTAAATCTGCAACTTGTCTATTAATCATTTTAGACATTGTACTAAAAGGAACAGGAATATGTTTAACAACAATTTTAATACCACTCATAGAAGTAAGTGTTGATAAATATCCAGGAGAAATAAACTTAGGATAAGATATAACCGAAAGAATAGTGGCATACTTATCACTAATAAAGAAATCACTTGGATTAAACTGTAACCCTTTAGGGGCTAATTGTGTTCTAATATTTATACTCATACAGGCATCACCGTCCCAAACTCAGTAGAAACTCCTCCATTTAAGAAGTTTTCAAGTACTATTCTAAGATCTTCATTACTAACTTGTGAAGCATTAAGTCCACAACTTGCAAGTCCATTTATCAATAGACGAACTCTTTTCTGTAATACATCATCTTGTGTATCTTTAAATAGAATAAAGTACTCAGTATCAACAATATTATTATTCATAAACATATTACCTTTATCAATATCTTGAAGTATTAACTTTCTAATAGCAGGAGAAGTACTCTCATTATATAAAAGTTGTAATTGTGACATATAAACAGATATATCAACTGGTCTATCTGCAACAACTAACCAAAACTCAAAATCAATCATATTATAGAAGTTTTTCAAACTTATTAACACATTATCTTGAGCCTGAGGATCCAAGATAAAGATATTACGAGGAGCGATTTTAACACCAGTAACTTTTTGTTTATCTCTACAAATAATCATACCATTTTGAATACCATCAATTGGTAACCAATCTTCAGTATATTGACTACTTACTTTCTTTGACGTCTTTGACATCTTTAACACACCAACCCTTCCAAATATATTTATGTCTAGTTGTAAAAAAATTATAGCATTCTATTATTACTGTTAAGATATTATGATAATTAGGTATAGGAATAACTAGAAAAGCACAAGTTAATCCAGGAATAACCGCAATTACAACTTGAATAGTATCATTCATTGGTAAATTCATTAAAAGTATCAATGATAATAATACCCCTACTCCTAACAGTACTAAATCAAAAAGTTTAAATATACCTAACACCAGAGTACCCCTTTTAGTATTAGCAGGTATTAAATAATTGTTCATCTATTATCACACTCCTATTATTTATTTTTGACTATATTTTTGATCAACTTTACGTGAATTGTATTTTGAAGTATTTTTCATATTACGTGCTTCATCAGCAGCATTATATTGAAGTGCTTTAAACATTGAAACAGCACCAGCAACATCGTACATTACATTGCCATCATCATCATACCTTACATTACCATCATCATCAAGTAATTTAGTATTTAATCTTTCGTTAACTCCACCTTTAACACCGAATAATTTTATACCAAGACTTCTTTCAAGACCACGAATATTAGCCAAATCAGTTTGCATTTGAGAAGCGAATGCCCCTTCCGTATATTTACCACTAAGAGCATCACCTAACAATTGATCACGAGAATTTTCGTATTTATCTCTTGCAGCTTGTATAAGCTCAGGAGCAGCATTTGCATCTCTTAAAAGATCATATTGTTTCTTAAGGCCTTTTATTGTCTCTCCATCACTATTTGTCCACTTGCTATCTGCATCAGCTTTAGCAATAATACTTTTAACTAAACTAGAAGCTTCATTATACCCCTCAATTTGAGCATCCATTCTATCAACAGGCGAAGAACCTAGAAACATAGATTGTGCTCTATCTCTGGTTCTACCAAACCAAGTAGAACCAGAACCTCTAATTGCATTTCTTCGTTGCATTGAAGAATATACAGAGCCAGGTATCTTTTTATCATTAGTCATAAAAGCTTTACCACCAGCGTAAGCACCACCTATAAGTCCGCCTACACCAGCGCGAACACCTCTCCAACCACTAGCTAATCTTCCATCACCATCTATTTGACCTTCCTCGTAACCTTTTCTTGCACTAGAAATTACAGAGCCAGGAAGTCCTCCAAGTAAAGCAGCGCCACCTAAAGCAGCCCCTACTCCACTAAATAAGTGACCATCACCTTTAATTCCAAGCATATCTTTAAAGAACTTAGGTGCTTGTTTCATAAATACTAAAATACCAATAATAACAAAGATAGTTGCAAGACCGGTAGTAAACCAGTTAGTACTTGTTGTAACAATATTTAAAGTCTCACCATCTGTTAATCTAACTATTATATAAGCACCAAAAGAAATAACAGCAAGTCTTATAAATAAATCAAGATAAGTAGAAGTTAATGTTTTAACCCAGTTACCAAAAGCTCCATCTTTCTCAGCACCTGGAGTAACATATGTAATAATAGGAACAGGTGCAATTATACGAAGAATAGCAAGTTTAATAGCTCTAACCGCTACATCAACTGTAAATCCTAAAACTATAATACTCATTATTATAGAAAATATAAACCCTCCTAAAATTTGATACTGCATAGCAAAAACTTCTCCACCAGCATCATCATTCTCACATGTATCATTTATATGATCTAATAAATATGAAGGATTTACTGCGTCATCAAAATAATGAAGATTATTCTTAAGATCAGTGTAACAAGCAGTATTATCTTCTGTAAATGAATCCTTATTATTGATTTCAGTATCTTCATTAACTAAAGTTGGAGTCATAAAAGCCCTAGCAACCTGAAGAGTCATTAAACCTCCCATATCAGCCATATTATTACTATCATCATTACTTCCAACATTAGATCCCAAAATTAATTTACCCAAGACATTTTCTGTAATAACACTATCTTGAAATTGATATAAAAATCCAAATAAAATACCATTCTGATTTATCTTTTCATTTAAAGGATTGCCATCAGGATTAGGAATATTTATAGGAATAATCAAAGTAAGCATAACTAACATAACAGCAACCCTAACAACAATTGAACCTGCTCCTTTTTGTTTATCCTTATAATTATCTGGATTAATTATAATATTTAAAATAGTAAGTGATAATTTAAATACCATAAAAACGCCAAAAATTAATTGTAATCTACCATAAAGTTCATTCATTGTAGCCCCAGATAATATTTCTGCATTACTTACTGCGAAAAAGATATCATATACTCCTTGTAATAACCAATATCCAACACTATCTAAAGCTGCAAATATACTTCTAAAAAACTCTGCAAACCAACCCGGAGTATTCATAAATAATCACTTCACTTTCTTATAGAAATTTTATTCTAATGTACATGTTGTAGCATTAATAAAATCTAACATAACATCTATTAAAGTAGGTATTAAGAATAAAGCTATCGCTGCAATAAGTCTAATTATTAATTTACGATAAGCATTAGTCATAGCCTTTTCATCAAAACCAAATATTGCTTTTATAAAATCAATTGCACTCAACAACACTACTAAAATCGGTCCTATTACTCTAATATAACCAAGTATTGTTCTAAGAATATCTCCAACAGAGCCAGGCTCATTACTAAATAAATCAGGACAATCAACTGATTGATTCCAATTTTCAGAAGAAATAGAATTAGGACGTTGCCAAGTTGTTTCTCCTCCTTCAACACCAACAGAATAATCTTGATCAGCTTCAGTACCAACACCTAGAAAAGTAATAGTAACACTTCTAGGATCTGCTAAAACATTTGCATATAAGTGAGCAGGACAAGTAAGACTTCCATTATTTAACATTTTGTTTTTCACTTTACTTTTACTTCTAAAATCAAAATTAGCATGAGGTCCGTTTTCACTACTACCACTCCAATCAATAGAATTACCATCTTTTGTAGCAGTTATACTTATAGTATTTACACCGTTACTATAACTATAATCACAACTATTAGCACTTGAGCCAACTAAATCAAATTGTGGTTTATCTTGTGTTAAACTAAAATCACTTTGAGGAGAATTATCTAATACACCAGCAACTTCAGTACACTTCTCTTCCCCTCCAGTACGAGGATTATCATTTATACATTTTGTTTGTGTTTTATAAATTCTTCTGTAAGGTACAGTATTAAATAATATATTTGTATCAATCAATGAAACAGTAGGGCAATTCCCATTATCTAAAGTAATTTTATTCCCAGATGCTATTTTATAAGGCCATACATAATTACCTCCGTCATCAACTGTATCTAATACATTATCATCAGTAGATTTTAATAAAATTGTTACATCATTATAAGTATATTTACATCTAATCGCTTCTACTCCAGTAGTAAAAGACATAAATAAAACAATTGCAAAAAGAAAATAATGTAGTCTTTTCATAAAACTCCTCCATATACCATATCTAAAGTATATCATAAAAGCAAAATAAATAGCAATATAATTGCTATTTATTTTAATTATATGTATTAACCTCTTGTTTTTGTTATTTCTAAAGATAACATCTCTTGTTTTGTATACTCTACACCACCGTTTTCAACGCCTTCTAATCTATAAGCACCAGCATTAGAATCATAAACAAAAGTAGTACCTCCACCACCTATTATAGTAGAACCATTTATTTTAGCACTAGAATTTTCTGGTATTACAATATCCATTTCTTTATCAATAATAGTAGTAAGATCTTTATCAGGATTTAAAATAACAGTCTTACCATCTATAATATCTTTCGCTTCATTAGACATATTATTATATATTGCATCTTTATTACCTTTTTCTAATATATCAGCATTAGCATATTGTTTTATCTCTTCTTTAACATTATTAGACACCTCATTAGATGTTACATACTTAGTTTTTGATTCATTAATAGTCTCTCCAGTATTTTTAGTAGGCTCACTAGTAGGGACAGTATTAACTTTATCTTTTAAATTCTTCATATACAAAGCTGCTGTTAAAGCCGTAGTATAACCCATAGCAACTCTATTACCATTTTCATTCTGATATATTGTATAAGTACCATCTGCATTTTTTTCAAAATGTAAAGTACCATCAGTCCAATAATCTGATAATATTTGTTTTGTATCTACAAAATTATTTGTACTAGCATTATAACTATTAAAAGCAATAGAAGAACTTAATACTCCAAAAGCACTAGCTAAAGTACTTGTATCAATATTTTCACCTAATTCAGCTTCTACACTCTTAATATAACCATCTATAGTATCAGCAATTAAATCCATATCAGAAGTTTCTAATTTTAAAGAACTTATAGAATTTTCTATATCTTCTAAACCTTTCTCTAAATTATTACAATTACTCTCTACCTCTTCCTGTCCTTCTATTTGCCAAACTTCATATTTCTCTAAAGTATGTTGATAATCTCCTTGTTTATTATTTACTTTCTCAAACCTACTACTTCCTGATACTTTTGATCCATTATATTCACTTAATCTTTTACAGTCATTTCTTATTTTTATATTATAATCTTTAAATGTATCAATACTATTATTTAAAGAATTAATATTATTAGCAATCTCTAAAGAAAGACCTCTCAATCCTTCTGTACTTACATTTTTAGTCATAATAAACAAATCCTTTCATCTTTAATTTTTAGGAAAATTAGGAAGAGATCCACCATAAGTAGTAATTTTTTGTCTAGGAACAGCAGTATAAATAATATTAGAATCTTTAACACTATTTATAGAACTTTCTACTTTAGAAAAGTCTAGTTCTTGATCTACAATCTGTTTTAATCTTTTTTGTTTCTCATCACCACTAGTAGTATTCCAACACTCTTTTAATATTAAAATTACTGAGTCCAAAATATCGGCTTTAGCAGTCAATTCTCCTAAATTTAAAGAATTTTTATTTTCCGTAATATTATCAATAGAAAGTTGTATTTCTTCTCTACTAACTTCTCTCATAATACGTACCCTCCTCAATTAGAAAAAAATAATACGTTAAGTATTATTTTAATAAGTTCCTTGACTTAACTGATTTTCAATCTCACTACGATGACTTTCTATTTCTTCTTGTGATTGGAACATTCCTTGTTTTAATTTATTACTCAAATCATCAAAATCATTTTGTAATTTTGTAACTTTTGCTTTTATTTCAAGTGTTATCGCATCTATATTAGCACTACTTAAAGCCCCGCTTGATTGCATTTTTGTATAAGTATCAACTGCTTCTTGAGTTTGATCATCAAGCTTAGCAATAAACTGAGTTGAAAGATAATCAATACCATCAGCAATACTTAATGTTGAAACATTCTTATTATCCATTTTCTATTCCTCCTTTTTTAACCAACTTGATCAATTTTAACTGTTCTAGCTTTTGCATCTTCTAAATCTTGAATTCTACCATCTAAATAAGTTATAAACCCTTGAATATCGATATCTGCAAAACTTAATAACCCATTAATAGTATTTTTACCACCTTCAGTGGTCCAATTAGGACTTAAATTAGTATTAATATAATCAACATAATTATCTTTTGATACTTGAATTGTATTTCTAATTTCCTCTAATATCCCAATTTGTTCTTGTAATTGTGCAGAATTAAATTCCAAATTATCATTATATACAGCCATACTCTTTCCTCCTTCTATTATCATTTTATATTGTAAATATTTATTTTACAAGAATATTAATTTTATTTTACATATATTTACATAAATACTAACTGTGAACCATTTCTAATATTAGTATTTTTTAATAGTACTGTTTCATTATACATTACACCATTAATACGATTATATAGATGCTCATAATTAGTTATATTATAATAATTATTACTTATATCTTTTAACCCTTTAGCAATTAAAGAACAAATCTCTCCTACTTTCCTATTAACAGGTAAAAACACTTCATATTTTTTCTCTAAAGTTGGAACATATAAATAAACTAAAACTTTATTATTCATCATAGTCACCTTCCAATACTTTAATTTTAATAGCCACTCCATTTTTTATATTATACCCAAAATTAGGTGGAAGTGGAAAACTTAAACTTCTAAGTGAAGTCGTTAAATTATGAACAGTAGTATTATTAAGTCCTTTACCTATCCAAATAGCATTATCTATACTAACAAACTGTCTAAACCAAGACTCATAACCAACTTTCTTTAGATTGAATAAATCAGTATTAAAGACTAGATAACAATTCTTTAAACTATATATTTTATTAAAATATCCTGCTACATCACTACCTATGCTTTTAATAAATTGTTCAACATCAGTAATGAAAACTAAAATTTTATTATTAGTATCAGTACTATTTATTATTGTATTAAAGTTATCAATATTGAAATTACTACTATCTAGATAAATACAATTAGAAAAATCACTTTCTTGATATAGATGTTTAAAATCTATAAGTACAACTTTAGTATTAGTTAACATAGTAACTTCTTTTATTAACAACTTACTAAAATTACTTAAAATTTCTCTATCTTCAGCATTAACTAAACTAATTAAATTCTTTGTAAAGTTATAAGTAGATATATTTAAAGTTTCTTCTTCTAAACCAACAGGAACACTTGATATATCTTTTAAATAATTACTAAGCATAGATAAAGTAACTTTATCAGGTAACACAGGTATCGCTCTAGCATATATCTTAGTCTGTTGTTTTAAATAATCACAAACTCTTCTTATATAATCAAGTAACTTTTCACTTTCAACTATCTCTGCAGTTTGGAATTCATAAACATTATCATTTACTAAAACAACACCTCTATTAGGAATTTCTGCAATTAAAGGAGCTTTCTTTCCTAATAACATATTATATTCTATAGAAGAATTCTGTTTAAGAGGAATAATTTGTGGAAAATTAGTTCTCATACTAAGTCTAAGACTTCTATCACTAATAGCAGTTACAACTGAATAAAGACCATACTTAACCCCATCTCTAGTTATTTTATTTAATATCTGTTCTTCATCTTCATAACTTTCTTTAAAGTTCTCATATCCTGATATTATTAAAACTATCGCTGGTAATTTTGTATCAGCATGACTAATATAATATTCATAACTACCATTATAATCTTGAAATATCTTTTTTCTTTGATCTAATTCTTCTGTTAATAATTTAAATAATTTAGTTACTTTCTCTTTTTCATTAACAAAAACTACATCACCAACAGAAGGACTATTATTATATATTTTTAAAGTTTCACTATCAAAATCTAATATATAAATATTAACTTCTTCACTAGAATAAGTAGTTATCAAAGAATAAATTATTGTATTAGTAATAGTATTCTTCTCAGTAGTACTATAAACTATAGTATTTCCTTTATTAGCAAAATCTATTGTTACTAAACCTTGTTTCTGTTCTTTAGGATTATCATATTCTCCAATTATAGGAGTCAATTTATAAGGAGTTTTTTGAAACTGATATTTTTTCTTTAAATCATCTACATATATAACAGCAGGTAACTTATCAAGCCATAAATTATGAACTTGAATATTTTCCTTTAAAGCTAAATCTCTTAGATATTTAACTATATTAGGAAGTTGTTCTCCTTTAAGTTCAAGTTTAGTATTTTTCTGAACATCTATAGTCTTTATACTTCTACCAACATTATCAATAAAATTAACACTACTATCAATTTCTTTATAAACTTTATCTTGTGGATAATATGGTGCACCTGCATAAGCAGCTTGTCCCATTTGAAACAATTCATTATACCCAACTTGTAAATAGAAACGACCAACTTCTTTAATACTAGCAGCATCTGGTCTTTTAATAACTTCATTAGAATCTTGTTCATCCTGAACTTTTAAACATACTCTAAATCTTGAATTAGACCAAATCTGATCATTAACAACACCACTAGGTTTTTGAGTAGCAAGAATTAAATGTACTCCTAGACTACGACCAATTCTAGCTGTAGAAATTAATTGATCCATAAATTCTGGTTGATCAGTTTTAAGTTCGGCAAATTCATCTGATATTATAAATAAATGAGAAATTGGTGTATCTAATTGTTTTTCACGATAATACTTTTGATATTTATAAATATCTATAGTACCTTCTCCTCATTTATCTCTTGCCTTATTAAATAAAGCTTGACGTCTTTTTAACTCACTTTCAATAGATGATAAAGCTCTATTAATATCCGCAACTTCAAGATTAGTTATTGTACCTGTTAAATGAGGAAGCTTAAGACCAGTTTCTTTATTTTCAAAAGCACCTACTAAGCCACCACCCTTATAATCTATTAAAAGAAATTGTACTTCATCAGGATGATAATTAATAGCCATAGATAAAATATAAGTAATAATAAATTCTGATTTACCACTACCAGTCATACCTGCGATAAGTCCATGAGGACCTTGTTCTTTTTCATGTAAATCTAATTTAAAAATCTGTCCATTAGTACCATAACCTATAGGTGCAGCAAGACTATTAATAGGATTATTTACTTGCCATCTCTCTAAAGGATTAAGTTGTTCAATAGTACCAACATTATACATTTCTAAAAAACCTATTTGTTTTGGTAAATTATATTCATCATCTCTATCTTTAATAGGAATATTAGCAAGAATAGTAGCACATTTAAATAGATCTATTTGATTAACAAGTTCAATGGCAAAAGTCTTTTGAGTCTCTTTAGTTAATTCACTCTCAAAAACACCACCACTCTTTAAATCATTAATACTAATAAAACTCTTACATTGAGTAGGTAAATTAGCAAGACTAGAATTTAATATTAAAAGACTAAAGCCATAGTTTTTATCACTAGTTAAAATCTCTTCAATAATAGGATTATCTTTAGCACTCTTATAATCATCTGTAATAATTATATAATATGTATCAAACAATTTATAAGGATCTTCATTATTAGAAATTTTAACATCTTTTCTTAATTTTATTATTTGTTGTAAATAACTAGATACTTCTTTACTCTCATCAAAATTAGTAGAAAAGAAACGTAAACTTTTATCATGATTAAAATTATGTGGCATTAATTTCATATATTCCCAATACTTAGATCTACCTTCATTAGTCATAATTATAATCTTCAAATCATGATAACTATGAAGAGCAATCATCTGTAATATTAAAGTGTCTACATAAGGCTTAATATATTCATATCTACCAATCACAGCAGTAATATTTTTTATAATAAATGATTGGGTTATAGGAGCACCATCTATTTCTTTATTTTTATCAATGATAAGACGCATTCTTTCATCTAACATATCTTGATCTACTTTAAAATGTTCTTGAGGATAATCTATATTAATCTTTACTTTTTCTTTACCTATTCCAAGTCTTAAATTAAGGAAATCTTTTTGTTGTAATTCTCTTTCCCATAGTCTTCTACTTTTATTAATAATAAAATCATAACACTCACTAGAACTTAAACTATTAGAAAGTAATATCTGTTTTTCCGTAGCAATTATTTGTTGTAACTCTTTTTCTTTTTCAGTTAAATATTCACCATAAGCTTTCTCTATTTTTTCTTTTCTCTTCTTTTGTTGTTTCCTTTGAAATCTTCTATTTATTGTAGGCCAAATAAGAACACCTGCTAACATAGATATAGAAATCGCTACTGTAGGTAAAACACTATAAAAACTTCTATTACCATCTTGCATTGACATAAAAGCAACAATAAGCATAACAAATGAAGTAGAACCCATAGTAATCATTGGCCCTAAAGTCATAATAAGAGGAGTTTGATCTTGTTCTGTAATATTAGGATGAGAATCAATTTTAAAATTTCTTGTCTCTAAAACTTCTGTAAATCGAGGTAATCTAACAAAATAATCATTCTCATCATATAAAGTAGTCTCTAAATCATCTTCATCAGTAAAGACATCAATTCTCTTTTGTAATTCTATTTTTTCTTTAAAATCACTAGTATTAACACTAATACTATTTAAAGGATTGTTAATAGTTATAGTGTTTCCTAGTACTATTAATTTTAGTCCCATTATAAAAATAATATCACCATGATTTAAAGAAAGAGTTATCCCCGTTTTAATTACTTTATTATTTACAAAAGTACCATTTTGACTATTTAAATCTTCTATAAGCCAATTATTATTTTTATAATATAATTTAATATGGTTAGGTGAAGTTAATCTGTTTCTATAATAAATTGTATTATTACTATCACTACCAATAGATATAGTACAATCATTTAAAACAGTAAATGTTTTTTTAGTCTCATCATTTAAAGGTGCTGTATATAAAATTAAATAACCATCTTGATTTTTTAACTTTAAAAGAGAAAAACTATAAGGTTCTAATACAATTTTACTAACAGTTTTATCATCAACAACAATACTGACACTCTTATTACTAAAAGCTACCCATTTACCATCTTCTTCTTGAATATTTATTATCTTTTTTTCTTGATTATCATCATCTATATCAGTTACCCAATAACTACCATACACTTTTAATGGAAGTGTAAAGCTAATTAATCGACTCTTATCAATAACATATACTATCATAGCTAGCCTCCTACTATGTATTAATTATAAATTGTTTTTGTCTTTTAATCAAGATAAAGAAAAAGAGCTTTATAGCTATCTAATTTATATCGGATTATTCCAACACTCACTCCATTTTTCTAAAGTTTCATTCTCAGTAATAGTACCAATCATAGTAAATATTAAATTAATAAAAGTAACTATAAAAAATATTAATATGGCATATACACATCTTCTAAGTAATCTCTTAATAATTTTCTTATTCTCTTTATCATCACTACCTATAACTGCCTTACCTAAATCAAAAGTACATAAAACTAATAAAATAATAGGTATAGCAATCTGAATAACAGGAAATACTCCATCTTTAATAACTTTTATTAATGAATCAAATCCATAACAGTTACTTTCTACATCTACAATTACTTCTTCTAATATTTGTACCATACAACCATCCTCATAATAATTATAACAAAAAAATAAAAAAATAGCATTTTTATGCTACTTTTATATTAATCCTCACCTGCTCTTTTCCAGCAATTACTCCATTCAGTTAAACCAGGTGCAGAATCACCTACTATATCACTAACCATTGTAAATAATAAGCTTACAATAGTTACGATAAAGAATACAAGTATTGCATAGATACATCTTTTAATTAATTTTCCTTGCGCTTCTTTAACTGCCTTATCATCACTAGATATAACCGCTTTACCTAAATCTAAAGTACCAAGAACGATTAAAATAATTGGAATACCTATTTGCAATACTGGAAATAATCCATTTCTTATTATTCTAACTACAAATAAGAAACCATGACATCCATCATCTACATTTGCAGTAGCATCTAATATTTGCATAAAATTCATTAAATTAAACATAATAATTCTCCTTTACTAACATAATAATATAAAAATTATTAATATTTGTCAATCTTTTATCTTTTAAATAGACCAAATATCTTACCGCCATCTTTCTCTTTAGGTTTATTAATAAGCCCTATCTTAGATAAGAAATCAGCAAGTACTGGATTTTTTATTCTATCATTTAAAGGGGGAATATTATAAAACACTTTAGTTCTACCTTCATATTCAAAATCCATTATATCACTATTAGAAAGCAAACTTTGATTTAAAATAATCTTCTTTCCCTTTAATTCTTCAAATATTCTCCTATCTCTTTTCATTAATTTATTTAATCTAATACTAGAAGGCTCTATTAAGTATAAAACATCCCCACAAGCCCCTTCATTATTAGAATCATTTAAATCAATTAAAATGACAGAAACATCTTTATGCTTAACAATCTCTGTCATTAAATTCTCATCATTAACAGAAACCATATTAGAAGAATTAAAATATAAAAAATCATGTCTATTAACTTCTATCGCTACAACACTCATTCCATATGTCTGTTCTAATTCTTTTTTTAACATATAAATAAGAGTAGTACTACCAGCATGATCAGTTATATTTTTTATTCCAATGATTCTAGAACCACCAACAACTTTCTCATTAATAGTACTAGATAAATCATTTAATTGTTGAATATGTGCCACATCTTTATAAGTATTAGGATGATCTAAAAAGTATTTAACCCCATCTATAGTAGTAGTAAAATTATATATTCCCATAGAAATAATTTTAGATAAATAACTACTAGAACTAGATAACTCATTATTAGGAAGTAAAAGAATGATTTTATCAGCATCAAGACCAATAGATATTTTTTGAATATTTGTAATATTATCATAATCTTTAATCGCTGTAATATCTAAAATCATTCTTGCATAGAAGAAATTCTTAAACATCTCCACAATCTCATCAGCAGTATGAACTCCATCAACAGTTTTAATAACATCTATATCTAATTGTGATAAGAGAGCCTTCGCTTCATTAGCAATTATGACATTCATTCTTTCACTCCTCTCTTTTAATTAGTAAATAGTTCTAGTCTCACCTACTACATGTAAGAAACTTCCCATACCAAGTATATTCTTAACAACTGGAATATCAATATTAACAAATGTAACTACAGAATAATAAACACCATTTCTATCCTCATCTGCACCAGTTTGTGAAACTTCATGTACTTGATAACACCAACCATTATAACCAGGACAAACAGCATCAGGATTATTAGACTGATATCTAAGCATTTGTTCATTATCAGCAGCATAACTCATTTGTTCAATATAATCATTAATTTTAGTAATAGCCTCATCATTAGTAGGACCTTCATATTGTTCTATTATATTGACTATCTGATTTTTAACTCGAAATGCTCTAGCATAATTAACAGAATAAGCCATATAACCATTAATTAACAATACAAATATTAATATAACTTGTAAAGCAAATACTTGTCCTATTGCATCTCTCATTAATAAATCACATCCTTTTTATTTTATGTTCTTCTATTATCCTTGTGGTTGTCTAACAACATCTTGTTGTGAAGTAACGTTATCATTCCAAGTATCTTCAATAGCAGGTTGAATAACATTAGGCCAGAAAATAGCAAAGAAAGCTGCAATAACACCTATTAAAACAATAGTTACTACTGTCATATTTAACTCTCCTGTCGCTTCTTTCATTAAAACATCTCTCCTTTCATATCTTACATAACTAATTATAACAAATAATTATAGATTTGTAACTACTTTTTTATCCAATCATTGTCAACATTGAAGCAAGTATAACAATCATTACACTTACACCTGTAACAACAAGCATTATCATCGTTTGATTTCCCATATGATCAAGTCTTTCTTTATATTTAGTCTCTCTAGCTTTCGCCTGTAAATTAGATACTGTTCTTGAAAACATTAAAAGTCTCTCTTGTTTATTCTCTTGACTACCTAAACCTAAACGATATAAAAGTCTCATCATTCTCATTGAATCTCTAACTGGATAAGCATTAGCAAATTCCATATATGGATTAATGCTAGAATCTCCAGAATTAATCTTTTCAATTAATTCTCTAAGACCTGGTTTAAAAATATCAGGAGCATCATTAATACTTTTACCAATCGCTACAGGCACAGTATAATGTTGTATTAATATTTCTAAACTCTTTAAATAGTATGGCAACATTATGTCAATATGATGCAAATGAGATTTATAATATTTTTTTAAACTTGTATAAGGCATCTTAAATACTAAAACTGCAATGATTACAGCAAGCATCACATTTATTAAACTAAGATCATCAATAAACAAAAACATAAATATAAAGAATATACCCACAGCATATAAAACTCTTTTTTGAAATAAATCATCAGGTGTAACTTTCTCTCCATATTTAGCATAAACTAAAAAGTTATAATCATCTTCTCTTAATATTTCAAAATATTTTTTATTATCATTAATAAATTTTTTTTCATCAATAGTTTTATTATAAATTAAAACAAATAATATAACTACTGCAATTAATATAATTTCCATACTTATTCAACCCCCACATTCTCATTATAATATCTTTCTCCTTTTAAAAGGAAATAACAATTAAAAATAATAATACCATGAAGCATAATCTGTACAAAAATATTATCTAAAAGGGCTCTATAACTTTCACTACCTAACATATATTGAATAAGCATAACTAAAAGAAATAACATAACACCATATTGTAAGAATTTTTTATGGAAATTAGCTCTATCCATTCTATCACGATAAACGCTTTCAACAAGTGTATCAATATCAAGTTGCATATTTTCCAAACTCTCACCTGTATCTCTTGCACCTTCTTTAGTTATTTGTAAGAATAACTGATGCATATTTTTTACTATATAGTATGGATATTTATCATTCATATAAGCAATAGCATCATCAATCGCTCCATTTTGATATGACATATCAATAACTCTATTAACATCAGAAAGTACAGGATCTTCAAGTACTCCAGAATTTCTAACTCCCTCTAATGATTTAACGAAACTTTGCGTAGTAGCAAATTCCATAATTACATTTGTTGTATATATTTGTACTTGTTCAAAAATAAACTCACTATATACTCTTTTACATCTTAAAAAGGATAAATATGGGATAAAAGAAATAGCAATTATAACATAGATAAGAGCAACTATTAAGTTATAGAAATACATATAAGTAACAATACCAGCAAAGCCTCCCATTATTAAAACTTGTACTAAATATTGTCTTGGTGTATACTCTTGACCTAACTGTTTTGTTTTCTCTCGTACTACTTTATAAGAATAAGGAGCAAATTTATCATATATAGCCTGTACTTGTTCTGTGATATATTTAGAAACATTTTGTCCTTTATAATTTCTATATAAAAGAATTACAAGACCAATTAATAGTAATAAAAATAATACCATTACTTACATCCTCCCTTCTTATACTATTTCATCATTATTAGAAGCATTAAAATTAGGTGTTGTATTAACTACTTCATTAGGAAAAGTAGTATTAGTATTTACTGTAAATACATTATTAGAATTTAAATTAGTATTAGAAAAATTATTAGTAGTATCAACATTAGGAGTAATAACAGGATTATTATTAAGAATAGTCGATTGATTGTTATTATTGTTACTACTTGTATTAACATCACTATTAATATTATTTAAACTATCAACCATACTATCCACATCACTCATAGAGTCTCCCTTTGAAAATAAATTATCAATAAAGATATTTTGATTTTCCAAATACTCTTTTAAATATCTAGTAGGCATATTTTGAACAGGAGCCTTACCAAATGTCTTTTGATATAAAATATGACTCTGTGGTTTATTATTATCATCAACATAGAATTCTACTACTTCATCAACTTCACGATGAAATTTACCATATTCTTTACTGTAGTATGCTTTAATATGAACACCAAGTTGAATATAACGATATATGGTATTTAAAAATTGATCTACTTCAATATCACTTTCAAGAAGTGAATACATACGATATGGAATAGAACTAGCTTTATCAGCATGAATTGTTGATAAAATATTATGTCCTGAACTAATAGAGTTACGAACAGCAGTAACTGCTTCTGCACTACGAACTTCTGATAATAATATCCATTTAGGATTCTGACGCATACAGGTAACTAATACATCAGTATAACTAGCTACATTATTTGTTTTCATTGCGACAATATCTCTATGTGGAAATATCTTATCCAAATGAAGTTCAAGAGTATCTTCTATTGTAATAATTTTTTCATTCTCTTTCGTATGACTCGCTAAATATTTAACAAATTCTGTTTTACCAGAACCAGTCTCACCACTTACAATAATATTACAATGTCCCTCAACACATTTCATTAATATATCATGAATATTAGCTGTAAAGTAATCTTCACTTAATAATTTTTCTCTATTAAGTCTAATTTTCGCTGGTGTTTTACGAATAACTACAGCAATTCCATTAGTAGCAATAGACTCATGTACAAAGTTAAGACGTAACTCTGTAGACTCAGCATCTAGAAACGGTTTAGCATTATTGAAAGTAGTTCCCATAACATTAGAACATTGAAAGGCTAACTTTTCCACAAAAGCATCATTAAGCCCTTCAATTTCTACTCTTTTAGAACCATCAGTAAGAGAACGAACCCAAATCTGACCATGATTACAATAAGAGATATCAGTAATATCTTCATCATCTATTAAAGGTTTAAATAAGCCAAAATCAAGCTTATCAAATATGGAATCGTTCATCTATCTCACTCTCCTTAAATTATCTTGTATATGCCAAATCCTCTTCTGTCATCGCTGTAACATTATTGATAAAGTTACGTAAATCTTCACTAGATAAATTTACATCACCAGGTTCATCTTCTAGACTCTCAGCTGTAGGTACAGGAATAATCTCTGACTCATAAGCTCTTAAGAATGAAGCTTTACGAAGTAAAATATGATACTCTTCTGGTACTGCAAAAATAATTTGCGCTGGTACACCTTTATCTTCAATATTAGCAAAAACATTATTACCATTACTATCATATACTGCTAATACTTTAACATTCTCAAGTAATTTACCAACCATAATTCTATCATCACCAACAGTACCATCAGCACTTTCTGCATTTTGAACTTTTAGATATATATCAATATAGTTACCTGGATAAATAGAATTACTATAAGTACTAGCCATATCAACATCTAAGTTATATAATACATATCCTCTTGGATAATCAAGTATTATACTATCAGGTAATTGTTCACGAGATACAACACTTCTTTTATAAAATAAACTACCCTTTGGTATAACACTATCACCTTGAGTATACATATCAACAACATCTGCAACATTAGTAATAATCTCGTTATCATTGTCAATCATAGATTGTGGTACATCCATAGTTCCTACCATATCTTCAGTAATTTGTACTCTAGGATCAATCTCCTCTAAAGCATAAGGAACAGTAACAGGAGTAATTGCCTGATTAATACGCATATTGTATCCTACATAAAGTATTACAATCGCTAAAATCACACCAACTACTGTTACAGTATTTTTATTAGTAAAAAACTTTTTAATTCCAACAATTAAATTATTCATAATTCCTCCTTTTTATTATCTCTCAACATTACTATAATCTAACTCTCCAGATCTAGTCAACTCAGTCAAATATTCATTTGTATAATAATTAGATTCTATAATAGCATCAACTTTATTAGTAATACTCATTGTTCCTGATTCACTTCCATTAGTTGTCGCTACTGTATCAGATGTAACCATAACACTAACTTTAGGAGGAGTTTCATTTATATCATAAAATTTTATATTATAATTTCTATTATTAGAAACGTTTTGAGCAAATCTTCTAAGAAAACTCTCAGCAAATTTCTCTTTATCCATTCTAATCAAACCGCTTAAGCGGTAATAACCAAGGTCAACTGCATCAGTCATTGCCGCTTCGGTTGTCTCTCTTAATAAATAGTAATCAAGTTCATTACCAGTTTGATAATGTTGCATTATATTAACAGCACCAAAGGTAATAATCGCTAAAAGAATAATTCCAACAATTAACATCGCTTTACTCATAAACTATCTTGCTCCTTTCAATAAGGCAGATTGATTTCGATATTCTCTCATACATCCACTAGTATCTTCAACAATTCCTTGACAACTATTTGCATCTAATTGATTGTTACATCCAATCAATCCTGTTTTTACCAATTCACTATTTTTATCTAAAACTTCATGAAGTAAATAACTCTTATATGCTGTAATACCAGGAACATTACCAGCATTTAGATTATCGTTATCACTAGTAGGTTTACTATAATCATTACCATTATCTTTATTATATTGTCTTATTTTAGCCATAGTTTCACTAGTTAAATTAAATTCATAATCAACATATTTATCCTGATATACATCATAACCTAACTCTTGAATCTCTTGTATTAGAGCAACAGGTTGAATAGGATAATCTTCATTTTCTAAGTTAGTAGCAGCACATGTCCAGTTAAATCCTGGAGTTCTTGAAGTACTACCACTTTCACTAGATGGGAATAAATTATCTAAAGAAATTGATCTAAATCTATAATCCTCAGAATCAGGTGTATCATTGCCATCATCATTAGAAGGACAATCTTCAGTATTAGGATCACAACAATCAGGATCACTAGGATCACAATCAGTAGTTGGATTTTCACCTATCGCATAGAAGCATCCAATTTCAAAGTTCCATCCAAAGTATCCATAATTACTAATAGTACCAGTAATATTCATCTCAGTATTATCAATAATTTTCTGCATCTCTTCATCAGTAAGGCTATTTTTATCTCCACCTTTATTAACTTTCCAATCGTACCAAGCTGTATTTACTGGAATAGAATTTAATTTAGTACAATATTCATTTCCAACATAAGTATAGAAATCTTCTTTACCAGGTTCCATAGAATGAACAGGACGTCCTGTCTTATTATTAATCCAAGTACCAGGGAATGTAATTATATTATGATAATCCCATCCATCATCTTCGCCTTCACATTCACCAGTTGTTAGTTGAACCATTGATTCAAATGTTTTACTTCCAGCTCCTACCCAATCATCAACTACTGTACTACTATTCATGTTTTGATGAGCTTTAAAACTTTCAGTCCAATCCTCAACATTCTCATCAGTATCATTATTATCTTTATTTTCCACAACTATTTCATAATCTGTTCTCTCATTAGAACATTCTACTGCTTTACTTTCACATGCAGCTTTTGCAGCGTTATATTCTTTTAAAGCTTGTTGATATTCTTTATCTGATTGTGCTTGTGTTGCTACTGTATTGGCACCACAATTATTAGTCCAATAACAACTATCTAGACAAGTAGCACCTTGAATAGCATTAGTACGAACTAAGAATCCATTAGCACCAGCACCATATGTATGCCATTGATATCCTAAAGCAATCCAATAAACTTGAATTTGACCTCTTAATCCTCTAATAGTTTCAGCTGTTTTAGCAACTGTAGAGAAATAATATTGTCCAAGTTCCGGATTACAACCATTATAATCAGGTACCCAACTACCATTTACATAACGACCACCTGGTTTATTTTGTTGTTGAGTATATATTTGCTCAGCAGTTCCCTGACCAGCAGCTATCTCAGCTAAAGTAATACAACCTTTACTATCACTCATTTTAGTTAAGTAAGAGTTTTCTACTGGTAAGATAAAGTTATCAAACATAAATGATGGTAAATTACTACTATTACTATAATTTACTTTACTATTACCTTCATCACTCTCATATACTTCTTCATAACATTTATCTATACATTTTTGTGAATATTTTCCACCATCACATTCTTTTACACAAGCATCAAAATCTTCATTAGGGCCACCCTTATCACTTTGATGACCATTTGCTTGTGTACAAACTGGTGACTCTACACATGCAGGTTTTGGTGTAGGCATAGGAGCCGTATATTCAGCAGTACAATCAACTTTAGACTTAATTTCAATTAAATATTGGAAACAAAGTCCTGCTTCTGTCGCTACTGGATCGCTAAAGTTAACTTCAATATCCTCACGACAAGTAACTTTACAATTATTACTATTAGTAGTACCAGTATGAGTATACTTATGCATAGTCTCATAATTACCTGTACTAAACAAATCACAAGTTAATTTTATAGTATCATTTACATTATCAACATTTTGATAACCTTCACCTCCAGGAATTGTCCCTTCCGTATGACCACTATTATAACTTTCCCTTGCAGCATTAATCCATGCTAGAACAGTTGATTCAGAATACTGTACATTAACATATTCTTCAAAACAATATGAAACAGCTTCTTTCATAGTATCATTATTACTAAAATCTTTTCTATACGATTTACAAGCCTCACTATCATACATACTGTTTCTATTACTCATAGGATATTCAATTGTCTTCATTCCTACAAGTGAATCAGCTTCACAAGTTCCATCACTACTTTCAAGTCCAAATGACAAGTAAACCTTACCATCAGTTGGAACCTCTACTGTAACTGTTCCATTAGCATCTGCATAATGCTTTGTCTCATCAACCCTCTCACCATTTATATCACTATAAGTAATATAATAGTAAAGATTAGATGAAACATTAGTAAGTGTTGCCGTTGCCCCATTCTGACTTATCTTAATCTTATTCATATAAGTATCTTCATTATAAGCAGCAGAACACTCATTATTAGCAGCACTTACATTATCTAAATTAGATACCATTACTCCTAAAACAGCCGCAACAACTATTGCTGGTATCATTAATAATTTAGACTTCTTCATTTTTCTCACCTTCCTTCAATCTACTTTCTATTTTATCATAGTTTTTATTACTTTTCACCCTAGAAAGTGTAGTTTTTTCATTTTCTCGTAATTTTCTTGCATCTACTCTAAAAGAATACTCTTTTGTACCATAAAATCTCGTACAAGTATATAAACTTAATAATAAGTCATCACTATTTACATCCGTATTAATATCATACATACTTACTTCTTTAGATGTTTTTATATAATCATCTAACTCATCTTTGGTAAAAGTATCACTATATGATGCACTTTGATCGTCTTCTATTAAAGCAACTGCATAAATACGATCTAATGATGTCTCTCCTCTTTCATTTGTATATTCAAGAAATTGATTA
>CALVVD010000003.1 GCA_944363745.1 uncultured Bacilli bacterium
TAGATTTAAGTGGTTATGATTATGGAGAACATAAAGTAACGGTAGAGTTGTTAGATGAAAAAGGAAAAGTATTAACTAAAGAAGAAATATCTATAAAAATAAAGAAACCTAAAGGTAAAGTTACTATAGATTTACCAACAGAAAATAGTACTAATTCATATCAAGTATATATCTCTGGATGGACAATGAGCGAAGATAAAAATGATACTGTTAAAGTATCAGTTGATGGAAATGATGTATCAGAAAATATTTCCAGATTTTATCGGAGTGATGTAATAAGCGCAATTAAAGGTTATGGTGATAAAGATTCTAACCCAACTCCAGGTTTTGGAGGCACTGTTGATTTAAGCTCATATATTGATGGAACTCATGAGATAACTGTTGAAATTATTTCTAGTAGAGGTTTTACAATTGCAAAAGAAACTAGAAAGTTCAAATTAAAAAAATATAATACAACTATTAACATTACAACTCCAAAATCTAATGATACTGTAAAAACTTCTTTATCTGTTGAAGGTAATGTTGCAACTAATGCTCCTAGTAAAACTATAAAAGGATATATAGATAATGTAGAAGTACCTATATCATCAGATGGGACAAACTTTGCTTTTACTTATGATACAACGACTTTAACTGATGGAAAACACAGTATAAAAATTGCTATTATTTTAGATAGTGGAGAAGTTATTTATACTAAAGAACAAACATTTAATGTAAAAAAATATGAAGGAACTATTACTTTAGATTATCCTCAAGCTACAAATATTGCTAATGGTAGTGAGATATATATAACAGGTTGGGAAATGAGTGAAGATATAAATAGTAAAGTACAAATATATTTAGATAATAAATTACAAGATATTGAGATATCTAGCTATTACCGTGATGATGTTATTGATATAATTAAAGGATATGGTGGTGCTGCTACTAATCCAACTCCAGGTTATAGTGCATTTTTAAAACTTGTAGACATATCCGATGGCTATCATACACTTACTATTAAAACAATTAATAGTTTAGGAGAAGTAATAGCAACATATGATAAACAAATATATTTATATTCTGGATTTACTCTAGGAATTGATGTTTCTCAGCATAACGGTAATATTAATTGGAGCAGTGTAAAAAATGCAGGAGGAATAGATTTTGCATTCATTCGTCTAGGATATAGAGGATGGGGGGCTCCAGGTAACTTTGCTTTAGATGCTAAGTTTGTAGAAAATGTAAATAATGCTTATAATGTTGGAATAAAAGCAGGAGTATATCTATTTAGTCAAGCAATTAACTATCAAGAAGGTGTTGATGAAGCAGATTATATAATTAATAATATAAATATGAATCCTGGTATGAAAGATAAGTTATCTTTACCTATTGTTCTAGATGTTGAAAATTCAACATCAGAAAATGGTCAAGGTAGAGCTGATAATATCAGTAATGCCCAAAGAACCGATGCAGTAAAAGGTTTTATTGACAGAATGAACCAATATGGATATAAACCAGTAATTTATGCTAATTATGATTATTTAACAAACAAATTAGATTTATCTAAATGGTCTAATTATGATATTTGGTTAGCTCATTGGACATATGATTTTAATAAAAAGAGCAATTATAATGGTACATATACTTTTTGGCAATATAACAATTGTGGAAGTATACCAGGTATTAAGGATTGCGTTGATTTAGATTTATCTTATAATTAAGGGTAATGTTTAATAATCATTACCTTTTTCTATGAATAAGATAGAAAAAAATTATTATTAATGTTATACTATTAGAAAGAGGTGTCATATGAATACAAAAAACGATTATGCAATAAAGGTAAGTCATGTTACAAAAAAATTCAAAGTTTATTATGATAAAGCTAATACATTGAAAGAACAGTTGGTATTTTGGAAAAGTAAAAATAAAGTTGAAGAGAGAACTGTATTAAAAGATATAAATATCGAAATAAAAAAAGGTGAAACTGTCGCCTTAATTGGTACTAATGGTAGTGGGAAGAGTACACTTCTAAAATTGATGACAAAGATAATTTATCCTACAAAGGGAAAGATAACTACGGTAGGAAAACTTACATCACTTTTAGAATTAGGTGCTGGTTTTCATGATGATTTTACGGGAAGAGAAAATATTTATTTTAATGCTTCAATATTTGGTCTAACGAAAAGTGAAATTGATAAAAAAGTTGATGATATAATAGCTTTTTCAGAACTTGAAGAATTTATTGATAATCCTGTTAGAACATATTCTTCTGGTATGTATATGCGTCTTGCTTTTTCTGTCGCTATTAATGTTAATGCTGAAATTCTTTTAATAGATGAAATACTTGCTGTTGGAGATCAACACTTTCAAGATAAATGTTATGAAAAATTAAAAGAATTAAAAGAAAGTGACAAAACAATAGTAATTGTATCTCATAGCCTAAATTCCATTAGAAAATTATGTACAAGGGCAATTTGGATTAAAGATGGACATGTAGAAATGGATGGAGAAACTAATAAAGTAATTGATAAATATTTAGAGGAATGCAAATAGAGGTGATAAAATGCAATTAGCTAGAAATTTATATAATTATAGAGAATTACTTAAAAGTAATGTTAAAAAAGAAATTAGAGGTAAATATAAAGGGTCTTTTTTAGGAGTTTTATGGTCTTTTATTAATCCTTTATTACAAGTAGCAGTATATGCAATTGTTTTTCCTTATATTATGAGGGTACAGACAGATAATTATCTAATATACTTAATTATTGGTATTATACCTTGGACTTTTTTTACAACTGTTATTAATCAAGGTATGATTACAGTAAGAATTAATGCAGGTATTATTAAAAAGGTTTATTTTCCAAGAGAGATTTTACCTATATCTGTAGCAGTTAGTGGCTTAATTAATTTCTTAATAAGTTGTATCATTATATTATTATTTTGTATATTTGGGGGAGTAGGGATTAGTTGGCATCTTATATTGTTACCATTCATTGCTATAATACAGTTTTTTTTAACATTAGGAATTGTTTTCGCATTAAGTGCTATTAATGTCTATATTAAAGATACTGAATACTTAATTGCTTTCTTCCTTAATATGTTATTTTATGCAACTCCAATTCTTTATGAAGCAACATTATTTCCAGAAAGTATTAGATTTATACTTTATTTGAATCCAATGACGCAAGTAGTTTTAGCATATCGAGATATTTTCTTATATCATCAAGTCCCAGAATTAAGTGGTATAATTTATTTAATTATAATAACAATTATAATATTTGCAGTGGGACTATTAATATTTAGAAAATTGGAGAAAGGTTTTGCAGAGGAGGTATAATATGAAATGCGATTATGTACATATTGAAGAAGCAAGAGTTTGTGGAGTTAAAAATCCTAAATTTATTATAAATGGGAGTATAATGGATAAAAATGCTACATTTAAGATATTGGCGGATGGTAAAGAAATAAGATATAATAGTTTACCTAATTTAGTTAATTGTGGTTTCTGTTTAGAAGCAGAACTTACTAATGATATGAAAAAAATTGAAGTATATGTAATTAGAAATGGTAAAGAAGAACTTATTTGTGTTAGAGAAAATTCTAAAATGCATCGTATAAAAAGTAAAATAAGAAAAATTACAAAACCAGTTGAAATAAAAGCCAAAAATTTAGCTAATGGTTTTGGGAACTTTTTTAAAGCTGTAGGGCATGGCTTTAAATTTTTATGGAAAGAACATCATTTATTAGTACCACCAAGTTTATGGGGAAAATATTTAAAAGCTACTGGTAGAAAGATGCGTGAAATATTTAAAAAAGGTTTATATTTAAATCCTGGAATCGGTGAAGAATATCGTTTATGGCTAAAAAGACAAGCTTTAGCATATCCAAGAGAAGAACCTAAGAAATTAAAATATAATCCCAAAATATCTATGGTTATACCAGTTTATAATGTAAGTAGAGAATTACTAAGTGATTGTCTTGATTCTATTTTAAATCAAAGTTATACTAATTTTGAAATATGTCTTGCTGATGATAAATCAACTAATAAAGAAACAATTGATACTTTAAAAGAATATATGAAGAAAGATAAGAGAATTAAAGTAGTATTTAGAAAAGAGAATGGTCACATATCGAAATCTACTAACAGTGCAATAGAAATTGCCACAGGAGAGTTTATTGGACTTATGGATAATGATGACACTCTAGATCAAGATGCTTTATACGAAGTTGCTAAACTTTTAAATGAAGATAAAACTTTAGATATGATATATACTGATGAAGATAAACTTGATATGAAAGGTAATAGAAGAGATCCTCATTTTAAAGCTGATTTTTCACCAGATACATTATTAAGTAGTAATTATATTTGTCATTTCTGTGTTTTAAGAAAGAAAATAGTTGATGAAATAGGTGGTTTTAGAGTAGGTTATGAAGGTAGTCAAGATCATGATTTATTTTTAAGATTTACAGAAGTTAGTGATAGAGTAGGACATATTCCTAAAGTTTTATATCACTGGAGAATGATACCAGGTTCTACCGCTGCTACTATAGATAGTAAAAGTTATGCCTTAGATCGTGGTAAAAAGTGTGTTGAAGATGCTTTAAAAAGAAGAAAAGCCAAGGGCGAAGTTACTATTAAATATAATCACTATTTAGTAGAGTATAAATATTCTAAAGAACCTAGTATTTCTATAATTATTCCTACTAAAGATCATGCTGATGATACAAGAAAGTGTTTAGAATCAGTATTTGGTAAAACTAATTATAAAAACTACGAAGTTGTTTTAGTTAATAATAATAGTACTGAACAGGAATTATTTGATCTTATAGATGAATTTAAAAAGAAATATAAAAACTTTAGAGTAGTAGATGCTCCTATTCCTTTTAATTATTCAAAGATAAATAATATGGCTGTTAAAACTTGTAAGAGTGATTATATAGTATTATTAAATAATGATACTGAATTAATAACAGAAGATTGGTTAAAGATAATGGTTGGTTATGCTATGCAAAAACATATTGGAACAGTAGGGGTTAAGCTTCTATATCCTGATGATACTATCCAACATGCTGGGGTAGTGTTAGGAGTGGGTGGCATTGCAAATCATGCATTCCTAGGAGAACCAAGAGATTCTATTGGCTTATATGCTCGTCTTGCTTTACCTCATAACTATAGTGCCAATACGGCAGCTTGTTTTATGGTATCAAGAAAAAAATATGATGAAGTAGGTGGACTAGAAGAAGAACTTATGGTAGCATATAATGATATAGATTTTAATTTAAAACTTTTAGATAAAGGCTATTATAATGTTTTCTTACCTCAAGTAGAATTATATCATTATGAATCTAAATCTAGAGGGCTTGATACAACTACAGAAAAGTATAAAAGATTTATGAAAGAACAATATTATATGTATGAAAAATGGGGTAAATATATTGATAGAGATCCATTTTATAATAAGAATTTTAGTAAAACAAAAAGTTTTTATTTAGATAAATAGAAGGAGTAACAAGTATGAAATTACTAATCAGAAACATATATGAAAATAAAAATAATAATAAAATTTTCTTTATTATCGAGTTTATTTCTACTCTTATTCTTGCTTTATCAATTTTTAGACACAATGTTACTAGCAATTCCTTATATTACTATACTTTTTTTATAGGTATTATTCCATTTCTTATATCGTTTTTATTTCTAATTGCTAAATATAAGAAAAAACTAGAGTATTTATTCCTTGTAATAATGATTCCTCTTGGTCTAGGTTATTTAATATTTATGATACCAAATCAAGTTCCAGATGAACCATCACATATAGCGAAAGCATACACATTATCACAGTTTGAAATTTTTAACAGCAAAGATGAAAAAAATATTCCTATAATGAAAGTACCACTTCAATTAGAAGGAAATGGTGTCAGTGACATTAATGATTATCAAAATATTAATTTTATGTTAGGAGTAAAAACTAATTATGACAAAGAGATAAAAACTACTGCCAATACTGCTGCTTCTTATTTTCCAGTAATGTATTTAATTCCAAGTGTTGGTTTAGGAATTGGTCAACTATTAAATTTAAGTATATATGCAGGAATATATTTAGCTCAAGCTTTAAATTTACTTTTTTTTGTAATAACAGGTTTCTTTGTAATAAAAAAAATCCCATTTGGTAAATTAATAATGTTTGCATATTTATTAACACCAATGATGTTACAACAAGCTGCATCATGTTCTGCGGATACTTTTTTAAACTGCTGTGTACTATTATTTGTAAGCTATATTTTATATTTAAAATATGATAAGAATGTAGAAAAGATTAGTATTAAGCAGAGTCTTTATTTGGGAATTTTAATGATTTTTATATCTTGTTCTAAAATTGTTTATATACCAATATGTTTCTTAGTTTTATTGCTATATAAGAAATTAAAAGAATCATCTAAACAAAGTAAAATAATTATAATATTATCTATGATATTTTCAATTATCTTGGCTTTAGTATTTTATTTGTATTCAGGTACTTTTTCAATTCATGAAGGGTATAAAAAACAAAACAATGTAGATTCAACGCTTCAACTAAAAAATGTAATATCTAATCCAGTAAACTATGCATATACATTAATAAATACTTTAGGTGTAAAACAGGAAATGTATATATCAACATTTATAGGACAAAATTTAGGATGGTTTAATATTCCTGGTTCATATTTTTCAACTTTGTTATTTGTAATTTTACTTATAATCTCTCCTTTTTTAGAAAAAAACAAATACTTCTTTAATAAAAAAGAAAAGGTAATTATTAATATTATAGTCTTTTTAATATTTAATTTTATTCTAGGGGCAATGTATTTAACTTGGACTTCAGTAGGTGCTAATGTTATTGAAGGAGTACAAGGCAGATACTTTATTCCAATTATATTCTTAACATTACTTACTTTAGTTATGCATAACAAACATATAGAATTTAAACATACTAATATTATTTATTTCTTTATAATATTACTTATTAATGCTAATTCATTATATTCTATATATTTGGCTTTTAGATAGGAGTGGTACTTTTGAAAAAAATAATTCTAATTATTCCGGCTTATAATGAGGAAGAAAACATTTTAAAGACATATAAGAAAATAGTTGATTATAATAAGAAAAATAAAACTAATTATGATTTAATAGTTATTAATGATGGATCAAAGGATAAAACAGGAGAAATATTAGATAAAGAAAAAATACCTCATATTGACTTAATTCATAATTTAGGAATAGGTGGAGCGGTTCAAACAGGTTATAAGTATGCTTATTATCATAATTATGATATTGCTGTACAATTTGATGGAGATGGACAACATGATATAAATTATGTTAAAAATATAATAGAACCTATCATAAATAATAAAGCAGATTTTGTAATAGGTAGTAGATTTGTTGATAATGTTAGTAGTTTTAAAACTACTATGTCAAGGAGAATGGGTATAAAAATAATATCTTTCTTTATTAAAATCTTTGCCAAGATAAAAGTATATGATACAACTAGTGGTTTTAGAGCTTGTAATAAAGAAATAATAAAATCATTTGCTAAAGAATATCCCTTAGAATATCCTGAACCTATTACAACAGTTGAACTTGCTAAGAAGAAATATCGTATTTTAGAAGTAGGTTCTAATATGTTAGAACGTGAGGGAGGTAAATCTTCTATTCATACTTGGAAAGATGCTTATTATATGATAAATGTTTGTTTATCTATTATAATCGCTGGTTGTAGGAGGTATAAATAATGAGTAATAATCTAGTTATAACAGTTATTCTCTTTGCCTTTATTTTATTTATCTTTATCTTTGTTTTACTAAGAAAAGGAAGAATACCTGTTAAATATGCTTTAATCTGGTTCTTTGCTATTCTTATCATCCTAATAACATCAATTATTCCTAATCTAATGGAACATCTTGCAAAATTATTAGGATTTGAACTATTATCGAATATGGTATTATGTCTTTTAATCGCTGTATTGATGTTTGTAGCTATAATATTAACTGTAATGATGGCAGGACAAAAGAAAAAAACTACTCTTTTAATTCAAGAGTTATCTATACTAAAATCAGAATATGAAACAGAGGTGAAGAAGCATGATTAAATATTTATTAACAGGAATTTATGTTTTATTTACAACTGGTGGTCTAGTTTGTCTAAAATTAGGAGGTAACTCTTTAGGATTATCTTTTAAAAATGGTTTAGGGTTTAAAATAGGTTATATTTCACTATTAGGATTTATCCTTTATATTGGTAGTTTCTTAATGTGGCAAAAACTACTTACAACATATGATTTAAGTTATATTGTTCCCATAACAACAGGAATAGTCCAGATAGTTGTCTTAATAGCAAGTTATTTTATCTTTCACGAGACAATCACTATAACTAATTTAATTGGCATTGTTTTTGTAACTATTGGTATTGTGTTAATTTCTATAAAACAATAGGAGGGTAATATGTTATACATAATAACTGTTTTAATGATATTAAGTTTATCTTTAGTATTAAATAATAAATTTAAAATTAAATTAAATTATTCATTTCTAATTTCATCTTTATCCTTTGCTATAATACTTTATTTATTCGGTTTGTTTAAAGGTTTAGAAATAGGAGTTTATTTTATCTTAATAATTAGTTTAATTTGTTTTTTATATTTAATATTTCTACTAATAAAGAAAAAAATAAAAATAAGAGATATATTCAATCTTCCTACTTTTATTTTTTTAATCATTAGTTTTATTTTGTATATTTTATTACTTAATACACACTATTCTAATTGGGATGAGTTTGCTCATTGGGGTCCTAATTTAAAAGCTATGCTAGAATATGATACTTTTTGGGCTAATCAAGAATGGAATGGTACTCATATTGCATATCCTCCTTTAATAGGCTTATTTGAATACTTATTTTGTAAAATTAATGGTGGTTTTAATGAAGGAATATCATATTTTGCTATTAATATTATGATATTATCTGCTTTAATGATATTTATTAAAGATAAAAAAATTACTTTTATTAATATTATTAAAACACTTTTTCTCATCTTTATAATTTACACTCTAATGCTTTCTTTTAAATTCTATTTAACTAGTATATATATTGATTTTATTTTAGGACTTATGTTCTTTGTTTCTCTTTATTTAGGTGTTAAAGATGATAAGAATTTTAGTGATAAATTACTATTAGTAATGTTATTATTATCACTTCCTTTAATAAAAGATGCTGGTTTAGTTTTAGCAGGTATTATCTTATTAGAAATATTTATAAAAGAGATTCTTATTAAAATAGTTAAAGAAAAAAAGATATCTAAAAGTACTATAAAAAAACTATTGCCTTTAATTATATTATTAATATTAATTTTTTTAGGATATTTAAGTTTTAAAATATATTGTAGTATAAATAATATTCATGTTGATTTTCAACACGATGCAAATAATATAGCAGGTTTTAATTTAATAGATTATCTTAAGTCCATAACTTATTTTAAAGCACCTAGTGACATATCTAAAGAAATAGTAAATAATTTTTATACGGCATTGAATCAAAAATCTATAATAGGTGGAATTTTTGATACTGCCATTTTAATTATATCAGTGATGCTTGCATATTTAATTATTCTCTTTTTTAAAGATAAAAATAAGAAAAATAA
The DNA here is from genome assembly GCA_944363745.1 of uncultured Bacilli bacterium. The sequence continues at coordinate 9,657 of CALVVD010000003.1, forward strand.
AGATATTTATTTAACTATTATATTGACTTTATGTGGTGGTTTTATTATATATAGTATGTTTCTATTATGTATTTATCTTTTTGCCTTACCAACGCACGAAGGATTAGAGTTAGCATCTTATACTAGATATATGTCAACATTTATAATTGCCTTTTTACTACTTATATTACTTCATATTTGGCAAGAAGGTAAATTCAAAGAATTGATTATATTCTTTTTAATTATTTTAAGTAGTATTAATATAGTTGATTATTTTGATGTATTTACCAAAAAAGAAATTTCTATAGATACAAACATCTTAGAATCTGGAGATTATATAAATAATCATTTAACCAAAAAAGATAAAGTATATATTATTTATCAAAATAATGATGGTTCAGCCTTTAATATGTTAAGATTTTTAATCGCTCCCATTAAAACAAATCTCTTATGGGAATGGAGCTTAGGTGAACCATATAATGAAAAAGATCATTTTACTTTAAATCTTTCTTTAGATGAATGGATTTCAAAATTAAAAGAAGAAGATTTTGATTACATTTATTTAGGTCATATAGATGATAAATTTAAAGAGAAATATGGAGAGTTATTTGAAGATGAGATAAAAGAAGGATTATATAAAATCAAAAAAGATATGTCAGTCGAATATATAGGTTAGGAGTGTAGCAGTATGTATGATGTAATTATAGTAGGAGCAGGTTTTGCAGGAAGTATCTTAGCAGAACGTTTTGCAAATAATAATAAAAAAGTATTAGTAATAGATAAGAGAAATCATATTGGTGGTAATATGTATGAAGAAACTCGTAGTAATGGGGTAAGAGTTCATAAATATGGACCTCATATTTTTCATACTAACGATAAAGAAGTATTTGCATATTTACAACAATTCACTAGTTTTTACTTTTATGAACATAGAGTTATAGGTTATATTGATGAGAAGTTTGTGCCTATTCCCTTTAATTTTAAATCATTAGAATTATTATTTCCTAGTGATAAAGTAAAAGAAATTAAAGAAAAATTATTAAGTAAATATAAAGACCAAAAGAAAGTATCTATTTTAGATTTATTAAATGATGAAGATAGAGTTATTAAAAGTTTTGGAGAATATGTTTATGAAAAAGTATTTGTAAACTATACTGCTAAACAATGGAATGTTCCAATTAGTGAAGTAGATACTTCTGTTATTAATAGAGTACCCGTTCTTTTAGGCTATGATGATAGATATTTCACTGATACTTATCAAGCGATGCCTAAAAATGGTTTTAATGAAATATTTGAGAATATGTTAGATAATAAAAATATTGATATTAAGTTAAATACTAATGCTAAAGACTTATTAACAATAGATACTGATAATAAAAAGATATATTATGATAATAAAGAATTTAAAGGAATAGTAATCTATAGTGGGGCAATAGATGAGTTCCTTGATTATAAATATGGACCTCTTCCATATAGGTCTTTAGATTTAGTATTTGAAGATAGATCTGAAAATTATTATCAACCAACTTCTGTTGTTAATTATACTGTAAGTGAAAAATTTACAAGAATAACAGAATTTAAATATTTATCTAACCAAATAGTTAAAGATAATACAACAATATTAAAAGAATATCCTTTAACTTATGATTATAAAAATAAAGATCATGTTCCATATTATGCTATCTTTAATGATAAGAATATTTCTTTATATAATAAATATTATAACAGTATTAAAGATATAGATAATTTCTATTTATGTGGTCGGCTTGCTGAATATAAATATTATAATATGGACGCAGTAATTAGAAGAGCTTTAGACTTATATAAAGAAATAGAAGGAGTTAAATAATATGACTAAGAAGAAGTTAAGTATAATAGTACCTTGTTATAAAGTAGAGAAATATTTACCTAGATGTTTAGATTCTTTAGTAAATCAAACTCTTAAAGATATAGAAATTATTTGTATAAATGATGGTTCACCTGATAATTGTCTTAAAATATTAAAAGATTATAAGAAAAAGTATAAAGATAAAATTGTAATTATTGACAAAGAGAATGAAGGTGTTTGGAAGGGTAGAAAAGATGGTATAAAGAAAGCGACAGGAGAGTTTATTGGCTTTGTAGATAGTGATGACTATGTCGCTTTAGATTATGCTGAAAAACTTTATAATAAAGCCATTAAAGAAAATGCTGATATTTCTGTTTGTGGTTTTGATAGAATTGATTTAGATACTGGTAGACTTTATTCAAGAGAAATGTGTAAAAGTGAAGATAAAGTTATAGATATAGAAAAAGATCCAGGTGGATTATTAGAACTTAATGGAGCACCTTGGAATAAAATCTATAAAGCAGAACTTTTGAAAAAACAAGCAGATTTAGAACATCCTCCTAAAATATTAGATGATATGATGTTCTTATTATTAATATATCTAAATGCTAAAAAAATTGTATTTGTTAATAAAAGTTTAGTTTATTATATGGTAAGAGAAGGTTCAATTGTAACAACTATTAAAAAAGAACAAATAGAATCTACTTATAGAGCGATGGTAGAAGTAAGAAAAGTATATGAAGAAAGTGAAAATAGAGTTAATATGTTAAAGATATTAGATGCTATGGCTTTCTTACATTTAGGTGTTTCTTTAATGTTTAGATTATCTTATGATAAGAGTTGTAATCTAAAAGAAGCGATTAAAAATAATAATAGATTCTTAACAGATTACTTTCCTACTTGGAAAAATACTAAATTTATTAAATTAGGTTATGTTATAAAGAATAAACGAAATTTTAAATTATGGATTGTCAAAATAGTTTATAAATTGCATTTATTTAGAGCATTTTTAGTAGTATATCGCTTTATGATAGATACTTTAGGAGTTGATATAAAATGGTGAGAGTAAAAGATTTTTTTAAGAAACATAGTAAAACAATTTGTTATCTACTAGCTTTAATAATAACAATATTAGTATTTATTCCTATATACTATAAATTTCCTCAATATAAGGTCACTATGGCATTTGAAATTATGTTACTAATTTTACTAATTTTAAGTTATTTCTTTACTAATACTTTTAAAAAGATAGGTAACTTAATCATAAAATATAGATATCCTATCGCTTTAATTATTTTTATTATATGTGTTTTACTTAAAATAAATATGTCTTCAATGGGAGTATATAATGAAATATTAAATGATAGAGGTGGAAATAATAATGATAATGTTTGGGGTATTAGTAGATCTATACGTTCTGATGAATATATAGTTCATACACCTTATTATTTTTCTCAAGCATACAATGACTATAATAAAATAAGTAATTTTATGAGTTTATCTGGACAAGATATGATAGTTGGTTATAATGCTCCAGTTAAAGATATATCTATGCTAGCTAAACCTTTAACTTGGGGATATTTATTATTAGGTAATGATTATGGTCTTGCCTGGTATTGGTGTTTAAAATTAATCTTATTTTCTCTTGCAGCATTTGAACTTACAATGATTATTACTAAGAAAAATAAATTAGTATCTTGTATAGGAGTACTACTAATAGCTTTTGCTCCCATTATGCAATGGTGGTTTGTACCTCATATATGTGATGTTGTTTTATGGAGTATGTGGTTACTTATTTTAGCTTATCACTTTTTCACGGCGAAAAATAAGCTTTATAGAACTCTTTTTACAATATTAACACCTTTAGCCGGTTGTATCTTTGTTTTAGCATTATTCCCCTCAATGCAAATACCTTTAGGTCTTTTAGATATTCTTTTACTGGTAGTATTTTTAATAAGGGACAAAGATTTAATTACTTTTAAAAAGAAGAATATTTTTAATATAATTATAATGATTTTAATAGCAGGTATTATTTTAGGATATACTTTATTAACATCTTTAGAGGCAATAAATATTCTCTATAATACATCATATCCTGGAAAAAGAGTATCTTATGGTAATACTGGTACTTTAACTTCTATATTTACAAACTTAACAACTTTATTTTTACCATATAAAGATATAACTTATCGAAATAATTGTGAAGTTAGTGATTTTATTCATTTTGCTCCAATTTTCTTACTTATTTATCCTATTATTTATAAATATTTAAAAAAGAAAAAATTTAATGATTTAATTGTAGGTAATGCTTTATTAGTTGCCTTAATAATTAGTTTAATATTTTACTTAATAGGATTTCCTGAATTTCTTGCTAAAATTACTTTGTTTTCTTATATTAATAGAATATGGATTACTTATGGTTTTATTGCTGTTTTATTTAGTTTATGGTGTATTTATATCTTATTTAAACATAAAGATATTTTAAATAATAAGCAGAAAATTGGTTCTTTAATAATCTTTATTCTTGCTTATATTTTAATAATTGATAAACTATGGTTAAGTTATATGTCAATTTATATTTATATTATAGAAATATTTCTTTTTGCTTTCATAGTATTTACTGTTTATTATAACTTAAAATATTTATGTGCCTTTATGCTATTTATTATAATGCTATTCTCATCATTTACAATTAATCCAATTAGAAGTGGTTCTAAAGCTTTAACTAATCACGAATTAGTAACAGAAGCGAAAGAAATATATGAAAATGATGAAGGATATTTCTTGACAATAGATTCTATACAAACACAATCTTTATTACTTGCAAATGGTATAAAAGTATTAAATGCAGTTAATTTTTATCCTGATTTTGCTAAATGGAAAGATATAGATAAGAATAAGAAAAATTATGATAAATATAATCGTTATTTACATATGATATTTAAATTTACTAATGATAAAACTAATTTTCAACTTAATACTAATGATAGTTTATTTATTAATATTAATCCTAAGGATTTAAGTAAACTTAAGGTAAAATATTTATTAGTATCATATGATGTTTCTAATATTTTAGATGAAAATGCTATTAATTATGAGCTTTTATATAATAAAAATTATTATATTTATAAACTAAATAATTGAAACCATTAGTTTCGTGTGCTACAATTTAAATGAAACAAGGAGAGGAGTAAAATGAAGAAGAAAGATGAAAATAATTATAAAGATAAAAAAATTGCTATATTAATTCCTTGCTATAATGAGTCATTAACAATAGAAAAAGTTGTTAAAGATTATAAAAAGGCTTTACCTAATGCTGATATTTATGTTTATGATAATAATTCTACAGATGGTACTGATTTAATTGCTAAGAAAGCAGGAGCGATTGTTCGTTATGAATATCGTCAAGGTAAAGGTAATGTTATTAGAAGTATGTTTAAAGATATAGATGCAGATTGTTATTTAATGATTGATGGAGATGATACTTATCCTAGTGAATCTGCTAAAGAAATGTGTAAATATGTTTTAGATGGTAAAGCAGATATGGTAATAGGTGATAGATTATCTAGTACTTATTTTACAGAAAATAAAAGAGCGTTTCATAATTTTGGTAATAAATTAGTGAGAAGTTTAATAAATCATTTATTTAAAAGTAATATAAGAGATATTATGACAGGATATCGAGCTTTTAGTTATGATTTTGTTAAGACATTTCCAGTTATTTCTAAAGGTTTTGAAATAGAAAATGAAATGACTATTCATGCAGTTTATAATAATTTTAAATTAGTAGAAATACCAGTTAATTATAAAGATCGTCCAGAAGGAAGTGTTTCTAAACTTAATACTTATTCTGATGGTATTAAAGTATTAATGACAATAACAAGACTATTCAAAGAGTATAAGCCTACACTTTTCTTTAGTTTAATTGGTACGATTTTATTAATACTTGCTTTAATATTTGGAATTCCAGTTTTTAATGAGTTCTTTAAAACAGGTTTAGTGCCAAGATTTCCAACATTAATATTTTCATTAGTATTATTATTAATAGCAATTTTAATGTATATTACAGGTATTATTTTAGAAGTAGTAGCAAAGAAAAATAAACAGATATTTGAACTTTTCTTAATTAGAACAAAGAGGGATAATAATGAATAGAGAAGATAAAACAACTAAATTTGTAAAAAAAATGTTAAAAATACTTCATATAAAGTTAAAACCTAAATATGAGAAACTATTTATTCAAATTTTTAAATTTGCTATCGTTGGTGGTACTGCTTTTGTAATTGATTTTGTATTTCTTTATATCTTTAGAGAATTTTGTCAATTCTCAGTACTTGTTTCTAATACTTTAGCATTTACTATTTCTGTTATCTATAACTATATTGCTAGTGTTAGATGGGTATTTGATGTTAATAAAGAAAAGAATGCTAAAAGACAATTTGTTATCTTTATAGTATTTAGTGTAATAGGACTATTATTAAATGATTTAATTATGTGGTTAAGTGTAGACTTCTTAAATATTTATTATTTACTTGCTAAAATAATTGCAACATTTATTGTAATGATATTTAATTTTGTAACTAGAAAATTATTTTTAGAGTGAAAAGGCTGTGATATAAATGGATAAAATTTCTATAATTGTTCCTTGTTATAATGAAGAAGAATCTATTCCTCTTTTTTATAAGGAGATATCTAAAGTAATAAAAAAGATGAAAAATGTAGATTTTGAATTATTATTTATTAATGATGGATCTAGAGATAATAGTTTAAAAGAAATAAAAGAATTATCTAAAACTAATAAAGAAGTTAAGTATATATCTTTTTCAAGAAACTTTGGTAAAGAAGGAGCGATGATAGCAGGTCTTGAAAATGCTAGTGGAGATTATGTTGCTATTATGGATGTTGATTTACAAGATCCTCCAAGTAAAATAGAAGAGATGTATAAGATTATTAAAAGTGATGATTCTATAGATTGCGTTGGTTTAAAAACTAATAGTCATGATGATTATGGCTTTATTAGAAGAATATTTACTAATCTTTTTTATAAAATTATTTCTAAAATGTCTAAAGTAGAGATGATTCCAGGGGCTAGAGATTTTAGACTTATGAATAGATTAATGGTTAATGCTATTATATCTTGTAGAGAATATAATAGATATTCTAAAGGATTATTTGGCTTTGTTGGCTTTAATACTAAATGGTTAACTTATAAAGCACCTGAAAGAAAAGCAGGTAAGTCAACTTGGAATTTCTTTAAACTTTGTACTTATGCTATAGATGGTATCTTAGCTTTTACTACTGCACCATTAACAATCGCTGCTTTCATAGGTATAATTTTCTGTTTATTATCTATAATAGCTATTATTATTATCATAATTAGAACCTTAATTTATGGAGATCCTGTTTCAGGATGGCCATCTTTAGTTTGTATAATGTTTTTCTTGAGTGGTATTCAACTATTTTGTGCAGGAATTAGTGGGGCCTATCTATCTAAAACTTATACAGAAGTAAAGAGAAGACCATTATACATTGTTAAAGAAAATAATTTAGATAAGTAAAATATACACTTATCTTTTTCTTTATTACAATTTATGATAAAATATGTAATGTAAAGGACTGATGTTATGAAACTTTTAGGAGTAATTAGAGATAATAATTATTTAGAATATTTAGATAATGGCTTAGATGGACTTATCTTACCATTAGAAAAGTTTTCTGCTGATTATTTCAAGTATTATAGTATTTCTGATATTAAAAAATATAAAGATGATACTGATAAATTATGCTTTGTTGTTATAAATAAGATGATATTTAATAATGAATTAGAAGATTTACTTAATGTATTAAAAGAACTAGAAAATATAAAAGTAGATGGAGTTTTCTTCTATGATTTAGCAGTCCTCAATCTAGTCAAAAAACATAAGATAAACATTAACTTAATCTATAATGGTACTCATATGGTTACTAATAGTGATACTATTAATTTATATTATGATTTAGGAGTTAAAGGAGCATATCTATCTAATGAAATAACTAAAGATGAAGTACTTAATATAAGAAGTAAGACTAAAAGTGATTTATTTATTTTATTGCTTGGTAATCCAGTTGTCGCTATGTCTAGAAGAAGTTTACTTACTAGTTATTTTGCAAATAAAAATAAAAGTAAAAGTGATTTAATTACTATTAAAGAACCTAAGAGTGGACAGGAGTTTTTAGTTAAAGAAGATATTAATGGAACAACTTTCTTTTATAATAAGAGACTTAATTTAAGTAATGTTTATAAGGAATTAGTTGATAATAACATTAATTATGGAATTATAGAGCAGGGAGAATTTAGTAGTGATGAGTATAAAGAATTAATTAAAGCTTTTGTTAATTTTAATAAGGAGAAAATAGATGAATTAGCAGGACATAATAGAGGGTTTTTATATAGAGAGACTATTTATAAAGTGAAGTAGGGGTGAGTATTTATGAAACAAATTATTTTTGCAACAACTAATGAGTCTAAAGCAAAGAGATTTAGTAAAGGTTTGAAAGAACTAGGAATAGAAGTATTATCTTTAAAAGATATAGATATGAAATTAGATGTAGAAGAAGATGGAGCTACTGCTATTGAAAATGCTTTAATAAAAGCTAGCGAGTGTTATAGATTAACAAAGAAGCCTTGTATGGGTATGGATGATACACTATATATGGAAGGTGTTCCTGAAGATAGGCAACCTGGTTTATTTGTTAGACGTGTTAATGGTAAGAGTCTAACTGATGAAGAAGCCCTTTTATATTATACGAATTTAGTAAAAAAATATGGAAAAGATGAGAAAATTAATTGTAAATGGGTATATGGTTTAGCAGTTATTAATGATAAGGGTGAAGAAGCGACTTATACTTGGTCTAAAGATGATTTTTATATGGTAAGTACTAGAAGTGATAAAATTAATCCAGGATACCCTTTAAACTCTATATCTAAATATAAAAAACTAGATAAATATTTTACAGATGTTACAGATGAAGATATGAAGTTATTAGAAGTAAATGAAGATGATGTAATAGACTTTATTGCAAGTCATATATAAATAAGAAAGTAGTGATGTTATGAAAAAAATAGAGTTACTAGCACCAGCAGGAGATTTAGAAAGACTTAAAGTAGTCTTATTATATGGCGCTGATGCTGTTTATGTAGGAGGAGAAAAACTAAGTTTAAGAGCGAATGCTACTAATTTTAGTTTAGATGAATTAAAAGAAGGATGTACTTTCGCTCATAATTTAGGTAAAAAAGTGTATTTAACCGCTAATATTGTTTTTCATGATAAAGATAGATTAGGTATGGAAGAATATATTAAAGAAGTTATAGAAGCAGGTATTGATGCTTTTATTGTTAGTGATTTATATCTTGCCAAATATATTATAGATAACTATAAGAATGTAGAAGTTCATATATCAACACAAGACTCTATTACTAATAAAGATGCTGCAATGTTTTATAGAGACTTGGGAGCAAGTAGAGTTGTTCTTGCAAGAGAGTTATCTCGTGATGAGATAAAAGAAATATCAAGTATACCTAATTTAGAAACAGAAGTCTTTATTCATGGAGCCATGTGTACTTGTTTTAGTGGTAGATGTGCTTTATCTAATTATGTTACTAATCGTGATGCAAACCGTGGTGGATGTGCTCAAGTATGTCGTTTTGCCTTTGATTATAAAGATAATGATAAATTTACTCTTGCTACAAAAGACTTAAATATGGCTATCTTTATTAAAGACTTAATAGATATTGGTGTTAGTTCCCTAAAAGTAGAAGGAAGAATGCGAAGTCTTTATTACCTTGCTACCGTTATTGGTAGTTATAGATTTTTAATAGATAGTATTTATGATGGCACTTTAACTAGTGAGAAACTAAAAGAATATGAGAAACGTCTTGACTCGGTCGCTAATCGTGATACAACTAGTCAATACTTTAATCATCTAGCAGATGTAACTGACCAATATTATACAGGTAGACAAGAAGTATCTAATCAAGAGTATTTAGGACTTATAATAGGTTATGATGAAGAAATGAAGTCTATCATCTTAAAAGAACGTAACTACTTTAAAGTCGGTGATGAAGTAGAAATATTTACACCAACAGGAGAGATTTATCCTTATAAAATAGAGACTATATATAATGAAGATAACGAGAAAATAGATGTGGCAAGACATCCTGAAGAAATTTTAAAATTACCATTTAAGAGAAGACTTATTCCTTATTCTATGATAAGATTAATTAGGAAGAATAAATAATCTTTCAAGATAAGTAATAAGGAGAAGTAGTTATGAGTAGTAAAGAATATTATTATGTTCCAGTTTATGTTATGCTTGCCGAAGATTTTGTTTGTGGAGATGTTGAATTTGAGTTTTTAGATAAAATAATCGTATCTAAAACTAAAACAGGTTATGAAGAGTTAGATGGCTTTAATAACTTTGTTATTTTAAAGTCAGAAAAAGATGATAATAAGAAATTAAATATTATTAATTATGATGAGTGCCTATATTTAAATGAAGATGATATTACTGAAGAGAATAGAGTAGTTATTAATGCTACCTTTAATAATTATATTAAAGATAATTTTAATAATTTTATAAAGATGAGAAGGGGAAATGTGAAAACTAAAAAGTACTATACAGGGAAGAAGTGATTTAATGGGAAGTTTTGAGAAAGCAAAGGAGAACTTTTTAAGGAAAGAAAAAGATTTAAGTCCTTATGCTACTAAAAGTAGTGATGCTGTTAGGTTTAAAGAAGAAAAGGAAGACATTAGGCCTCCATTTTTTCATGATATAGATAGAATAATACATTCTTTATCTTATACAAGATATTTAAATAAAACCCAAGTTTATACACTAAACTCTAATGACCATGTCAGTAGAAGAATTACTCATGTCCAGTTAGTTAGTAAAATTGCAAGAACTATTGGTAGAGCCTTAAACTTAAACGAGGACTTAATAGAAGCGATTGCCTTAGGTCATGATATTGGTCATACTCCTTTAGGACATACAGGGGAAGCGATATTAAATAGATTATCTTTAAAAGAACTAGGAGAGTATTTCGCTCATAATATTCAAGGGGTTAGATACTATATGGATGTTGCAAAAGATGGAGAAGGTCTTAATTTAACACTTCAAACTTTAGATGGTATTATGACTCATAATGGGGAGATGTTAAGTCCTATCTATGAACCTATGACTAAAGATAAAGAGGAATTCTTAAGAGAATATAATGAAAGTTATAAAGACTTAGAGAAATCTAAAACTTATCGTCCTATGACCTTAGAAGGTTGTATAGTTAGAATTAGTGATATTATTGGTTATATTGGTAGAGACATAGAAGATGCTATTATGATAGATAGATTTAAAAGAAGTGATATACCAGAAAGTATAAGAGATGTATTAGGTGATAATAATAGAGATATTGTTAATACTATTGTCTTAGATATTATTAATGAAAGTATAGATAGACCTTATATTAAGATGAGTGATAAAGTCTATAATGCTCTATTCGCTTTAAAGAAATTTAATAATGAAAATATTTATAAGTATTCTATGACTAAAGAAGAATTAGATTATTATGAAGCTGGTATTAATAAACTATATAATATCTATTTAGATGATATAAAGACAAATAATAAAGAAAGTGATATCTATAAAATATTTTTAAATCATCAAGATAAAAGATATTTAGAATCTACTAATATTAAAAGATGGGTGATAGATTACATCGCTGGTATGACTGATGACTTCTTAATAAGAGAGATTAAAAATCATGAGTAGATTGTTAGAGTGTAGTACTTTAGTTAGTGTTATACTTACTAAAGTAAAGAAAAGTCTTAAGAAAAATACCCCTTTTCTTGCTATCATAACTTTTAATGACTCTAAATATTGTAAATTATTAATAGATAAATGTCTTGAACTTGATATCCATTTTAAACATTATAACTTAGATAATCCTAATACAAGAGCTGTTATCTCTTTAATAGATGAATTGAATAAAGATGATGAAATAACTGGTATTTTATTAGTAGAACCTCTTCCTAAAAATATAGATAAATATGCATGTTATGATGCGATAAATATAAATAAAGATATAGATGGTGTTAATCCCATTAATCAGTATTATTTATCTATAAATAGACCTAATATAGTTAATTCTACTGTTCTTGCTGTTATAAAGATATTAGAGTCTTATAATATCTCTTTAAGTGGTAAAAATGTCACTATCATTGGAAGAAGTTATAACATCTCTAGACCTCTTGCAAGTTACTTAATAAATAGTGATGCAACAGTTAGTATGTGTCACTCTAAGACTAGAGATTTAGTTAGTTTGTTAAAAAACAGTGATATTGTGATAAGTGTAACAGGTGTTAATAATCTATTCAAAAGTAGTGATTTAAAAGATGGCTGTGTTGTTATAGATGTAGGTTTAGGTGATGTCTTAATAGATAGTGATAATATTAGTTATACACCTAAAACTAAGGGAGTAGGTCCTTTATCTATTGCCTATCTTTTAGAAAATTTAGTCAAAAGTATTTACTAAAGTAAATTAGTATGATAAAGTAAAGATGTATTAAATGAAAGAAATTTCATATAATATAAAAGTAATATTTTTATTTGTAAAAATGAAAATGTTCTCGCTCCCGGATGGTGCGAGTAATAAATTATTCCGGTCGGCAATGTTTCTCGCTCCCGGATGGTGCGAGTAATAAATTATTCCGGACGAAAATGTTAGAAAATTCTATCGATTGATAGAGTTTTCTTTTTTGCAAAAAACATTGACGAACATATATTTAATGTGGTAGAGTTAGAGTATAACTTATATATTTTTTGGGGGTGTTATAAAATATGAAAATAAAAACAGGATATTTGTACCATATTAAAGATGAATTTTTTGATGTTGTTAATGATGAAAATCTGATGTCTAATAAAGAAAGAGGGCATAAGCGCCCAACTTATTTTGTTATAAAAGAAAATAACATTTTGTGGTTTATACCTTTAAGTAGTAAAGTAGATAAATATAAAAAAATTATTAATAATAAAGTTAAAAAATATGGCCGTTGTGATGGCATTTTAATAAGAAAAATATTAGGTGAAGATTCTGCTATTCTTATTCAAAATGCTTTTCCTACCATAGAAAAATATATAGATCATGTTCATCTTTTAAATAATGGAAAGCCTGCTAAAGTAATTGAAACATTACAAGATGAGATACTTAGCGGTTTTAAATATTTACTAAAATTAAAATCAAAGGGAATAAATCTATTCTTTACTAATATAGATAAAATAAAAGAAGAAATGTTAAAAGAGCTTAATAATAATTAATTTTACTAGTTATTAAAATTTAGTTACCTCTTGTGAAAAGTTAAAATAAAAATTATAATAGATATGGAAAGAAGGTATGATTAATGAAAATTTATGTATGTAAAAAATGTGGAAATGTTATATTAAAGCTAGAGGATAAGAGTGAGGCTTTAGTATGCTGTGGAGAGAAAATGGAGTTAGTTGATGCTAACACAACTGAAGCAGCTACTGAGAAACATTTACCAGTATATGAGATTAAAGATGGAATGATTAATATCAAAGTAGGAGAAGTAGAACATCCAATGACAGATGAACATTATATTTCTTTTATAATTCTTGCAAGTGATGATAATTATATGATTAAGAAGTTAAAAGCAGGAGATAAACCAGAAGCAAGTTTTCCTTATGATAAATCATATAATAAAATCTATGCTTATTGTAATTTACATAGTCTTTGGCTTACTGAAATTAAATAATTATGAATATTTATCATGAATTAAATAAAGTAATAGATTATATAGAAGATAATTTAGAAAACGATATAGACTATGAAAAAATCGCTAGAATTCTAGGAGTTAATGTCTATACTGCTAAAAAACTCTTTAGTCTATTATGTAATAATACAATAGCAGAGTATATTAGAAAGAGAAGATTAACTTTATCTTTCTATGATTTAACTGTAAAAAACGAGAAAATAATAGATGTTGCGCTTAAATATCACTATGATAATCCAACATCTTTTTCTCGTGCTTTTTATAAGTTTTATGGTGTTAAACCTAGTAAGGCAAAAGACTTAAATAAAGGTATTAAAACTTTTCCTAAAATTGTCTTTAAAGAAGAGATAACTGATAGTAGTGATTTAACATATAATATTATATCTTTAGATGAATTTACTTTATATGGAGTAGGAATTAAGACTACTAATGATACTATTAAGAGAGATGCTCCAAGATTTTTTGATGAATGTATCAATAAATTTAATAAACATCCAGATTATGGTATGGTTACTTATGAAGATAGATATAATAGTGATAA
>CALVVD010000004.1 GCA_944363745.1 uncultured Bacilli bacterium
TATATTCATTATGAAATATCTAATTTTTCTAAAGATTCCTATCAGTCTAAACATAATTTAAAATATTGGTATAATTTAGAGTATTATGGTTTTGGATGTGGTGCAAGTGGATATATAGATAATACTAGATATACTAATACTAAAAGTATTACTAATTATATTAAGGGTAAAACTATTATTGATAAAGAGATAGTTAGTACTAAAGATAAAATGTTTTATGAGATAATGCTAGGTTTTAGAACTAATAGAGGGATAGATAAAAAGTATTTTAAAGATAAGTATAATGTAAGTATAGATAGAGTATTTAAGTATGAGAAATTTGTTGATAATAAGGTGTTAGATGAAGATGAGAAATATTTAAGAGTAAGAGAAGAATACTTTTATGTTTTAGATGAAGTTATAATAGAGTTTTTAAACACTTTACAAACAAATGTTTCTTTTGATATAATTAATTAGAAAGAGGTAATTATGAATAAGAAAGAGATATTTTATGATGAAATAAATTATATAAAAGATGAAAGTTTGAGAAAGAGTTTAGGTGAGTTAATAGAATTGTTACCTGATTATTTCTTTAAAGAGCCTGCTGCATCTACAGGTAAATATCATCCTAGTTATGCTCAAGGAGAAGGAGGCCTTCTTAGACATACTAAGGCTGCTGTTAGAATTGGTTATGAATTATTACAAGATTTGTCTATTGGTAAAAAATATACTGATCATGAGAAAGATTTAATGCTTATGGCTCTTTTATTACATGATGGTTTTAAAAAAGGTCTTGTAGAAGAGAAATATACTCGTTTTGATCATCCTTTAATCGCTAGTAAAGTTGTTCTTGATAATGCTAGTAAAGTAGGATTAAGTAGTGAAGATGCTAAGTTTATAAGTGATGCTATTAACACGCATATGGGAGATTATACAGTTGATTATAATGGTAATGAAGTATTAGAGAAACCTCATACTAAATATCAAAACTTTGTCCATATGTGCGACTTTTTAGCAAGTCGTAAATGTTTGTTAGTACCATTTAATGAACATAATAATATAGAAATATAGGAGGATACCTATGGGAAAAATTATTGTTATTGAAGGGATAGAAGGTAGTGGAAAAGAAACACAAAGTAAGTTGTTAGTAAATACTTTAAATAAAATGGGGATAAAGTCTATTGAATTTTCTTTTCCTATGTATGATACTCCTACAGGGAAAATATTTAAAGACTACTTTTTAAGTAACAATAATTATTTTAATGAAGGGATTGATTCTTTGGATCCTGAGCTTGTCTGTTTATATACTGCTGCTGATCGTAAATATAATATTAAGAAAATAAATAAGTATTTATCTGATGATTATATCGTTGTAATTAATCGCTATACTAGTTCTAATATGGCTAATCAAGGTAGTAAATACGAAGACTCTGAAGATAGATTTTATATGTATCAGTGGATTGATAAATTAGAGTATTGGCTTTTAAAACTACCTAAACCTGATTATACAATTCTTCTTAATATGCCATATAAATATAATAAACAAATATCTTTTGATTTCTTACTTGATGATAAGTCATCTAAGGTGTTAAGAGCATATAAAGAATTATCAGAGTTATATAATTGGGATGTTATAGAGTGTGTTCATGATAATAAAGAGAAAAGTATAGATGAGATACATAAAGAAATAATAGAATTATTAAAGAATAAAGGTATAATTTAGAGTTTTTGGGAGATATTATTAGTAGGTGATAATATGGATTATTTACTAATACTTTTAAAAACTCTTTTCTTTTATTTTGCTATCGTTCTTTTTTACCGTTTTATGGGTAAAAGAGAAGTAGGAGAACTTGGTATAATAGATTTAATAGTATCAATATTAATAGCAGAACTTGCCGCGATTAGTATTGAAAAATATGATACTAGTGTCTTTTTAATGCTTCTTCCTATAGCACTTTTAGTAATATTACAAATAATACTTGCTAAAATTTCCTTAAAAAGTGATAAACTTAGAAATATGTTAGATGGAGAAGCTTCTATGATTATAGATAATGGTAAAGTAAATTTTAAAGAAATGATTAAACAAAGATATAATTTAGAAGATTTACTTACTCAGTTAAGAGCTAGAAATGTTAAAAGTATAGAAGAAGTAGAATATGCAATACTTGAGACTAGTGGTAAGTTATCAGTCTTTACTAAAGATGCTAAAAATAGTGGACCATATCCATTACCTATAATACTAGATGGTAAAGTACAAATGGCTACTTTAAAACGATTAAATAAAAAAGAGTAATGGCTTAATGAATTATTAGATGCTCAAAAAGTAAAGCTTGATGATGTGTTTTATGCTTTTTATAAAGATAAACAGTTATTTATTATAAAAAATAGTGATTGTATCTCTTAATTAGACAAAATAATTATTATAAAAATAATATGATAAGGGTATGAGAAAAGAATTAATTTTACTACTTATCATTTTTTTATTATTTTTAGTTTATATCTTTATACCAGAAGAAAAAAAAGAAAGTAAGGTAGGTGAGAGGAGAGCTGTATTTGTTTCTTATATAGAACTTGGTAATTATATAAGAGGAAAAGAGGTAAGTGATGCTAAAAAGACGATTGATGATATGATAAAAGATACTAAAGATTTTGGTTTTAATATGATTATATTACAAGTTAGAAGTTTTAGTGATGCGATATATCCTTCTTCTATTTTTCCTAGTAGTAGAACTGTTGTTAATAATGAAGGAGATAAACTTTCTTTTGATATATTAGATTACTTTATAAAAATAGCTCATAAAAATAATATAGAATTACATGCTTGGATTAATCCCTATAGAATTAGTAATGATACTGATATTAATGTTATTAGTAAAGATAATCCTGCTTATAAATTATTAAATACTAGTAGTGATGCTGTTAAAGTAATAGATAATGTAGGTATATATTATAATCCTGCTAATAGTAAAGTAGAGTCGTTAATACTTAAGGGAATAGATGAAATTATTAGGAATTATGATATCGATGGAATTCATTTTGATGATTATTTTTATCCTAAGAGTGATGATATTGATATATTAGAATATAGTGAAGATAATAATAACTTAACTTTAAAAGATTTTAGGTTAAAAGTAATTACTTCTTTAATAAAAAATACTTATGATTTAATTAAAAGTTATGATAAATCTATTATTTTTGGAATATCCCCTGATGGAAATATAGATAATAATTATAATAGTAATTATGTTGATACAAGACTTTTTTGTAGTAAGAAAGGATATCTTGATTATATAATGCCACAAGTGTATTATGGCTTTTTAAATAGTGTAAAACCTTTTGATGAGACAGTTAAGTCTTGGAATAATTTAATTACTAATGATATAGATTTAATACCTGCTCTTGCTTTTTATAAAAGTGGTAATATAGATAATTATGCTAAAGAAGGAGTTAATGAATGGATAGAGTATAATAATATTATTGCAAGAGAGGTATCTTTTAGTAGAGAACTTGCTAATTATAGTGGCTTTGCTATTTTTAGATATGATTCTATTTTTAATAATAATCTTTCAGAGAATGCTTTTTTAGAAAAAGAAAATTTAAAAAATATACTTAAAAATTAGAATGTATGCTATAATTATTTTAAGGTAGGTGATATATTGAATAAAAAAGGTTTTACGATGATAGAGTTACTTGCTACAATTTTAATACTGGCTTTATTAATGTTAGTAGCAGTACCTAATGTTATGAGTACAATTGATAAGAATAAACAAGATACTTATATTGAAGATGCTAAGAGAATGCTTACTTTAGCAGAATATGAAATTAGGAGTAATACTAGTATAGAGTTACCTACTAATGGTAATTGTATAGTTATTAAATTAAATGCTTTAGATACTTCTTCTTTAGATGAGGCGCCGGAAGGTGGCACATATGATTTTAATAATTCTTATGTAGCGATTGCAAGAAGTGGTAGTAGTTATTTATATTATGCAACAATTACGGAGAACTATGATAGTGGTAAAAGAGGAATAGCTTTAGCTAGTAGAGATGATTTAAATAAAGAAAATGCTAGAAGCCTTGTAGTAAGAGATAGTGAACTTAATGTTACTAATCCCACAGTTGGCTCAACTTTACAATTGGGAAGTAGTAATTTTACAGTAACTAATGTTATCAGTAGTACATAAGTAGAAATAAATATTGACATAAAAAAATAAAATTGGTATGATTTAATAGAAAGATATGGAGGTTATTAAAAATATGAGAAATTTAAAGAACAGAAAAGGTTTTACTTTAATCGAGTTATTAGCAGTAATTATTATCTTAGCAATATTAATGACACTTGCTATTACAGCGATGAGTGGTTATATTGTTAAGGCAAGAAAGGATACATTCATTACAACTGCACAGCAATATGCTAATGCTGCAAGACTTAGTTTCGTAAATAATGAGTATGATACTCAAATTGCTAGAGGGAACTGTATTGCAGTTAAAACTTCAGGTATTGATCTAGAAAGTGGTTCTACTGATAGTCCATTTGGTAATGCTTTTTCGGCTAATGATAGTTATGTTGTAATACGAAATGTTGCTGGTGCGACAGATGAAAGTGATAAATATGAGTATTATGTACAAATGGTAGATAGTAAGGGAAATGGCTTTGGTTTAATGAGAGAAGCTGATGTAGATAGAAAAAATGTAATTCAAGAGAAAGTTAAATCTGCACCATCTCCAACTGGTAGTTATCAAACTTTACCTGCTAGTGTTAGTGAAAGTGCTCCAAAAACATTAAAATTATTTAAAGGTGGAGCTTCTGGTACTGCTGATGGGTCTTGTAATTTAGTAGCAATTTATTAAAATATAATTATTTGTAAGAACAAGAATTTCTTGTTCTTTTTCTATTGATAAATTTGTAAAATTAGTTATAATAATTATTAGTTCTTTTGAGGAGGTATATGATGGCTAAATTACCTATACTTATTATTAATAATGCAATACTTTTTCCTAATATGGAGTTTCGAAGTGAGACTGTTAATACTTATGAACAAGATATTATTAATAAAATAGATAATACTGATAGTAAAGAGTTTATTATAATTCATTCTATTGATGATATCAGTACAAATGATGTAACAGAATTCCCTAAAATAGGTCTTTTAGCAACTTTAACTTTAAAACTTAATATACCAAACTCAAAAATGCGTTATATTGTTATTGGTCTTAAAAGAGTAGAGATTGATAATTATGAAGAGATTGATAATTTTTATTATGCTGATTATAAAGAAATAGAGACTACTAATATAGATTATAAAGAAGAGACAATGTATTTAGATATGCTTTATCGTAATTATGAGAAATATGTAAGAGAAATATCTACTGTTAGTAATGCTATGTTAGGAGAAATATCATCTATAAATAATTTAGATGATTTAACAGATGTTATAGTAGCTTTCTTAAATCTTTCTCCTGATGTAAAAAAACAATATCTTTATGAACTTAGTCCAATAAGAAGAGCGATTAGTTTAGTTAGTCAGTTAAAAGAAGAGATTAATTTGGCTAAGTTAGAAAAAGAAATAGAAGTTAAAGTTCATAAGAAAATAGATGATAATCAAAGAAAGTTTTATTTACAAGAGAAATTAAAAGTTATTTCTGATGAGTTAGGAGAAGTTAGTAGTAAGAGTAGAACAGTTGATAAATTTAATCAAAGATTAAAAAAATTAAAATGTTCTAATAAAGTTAAAACAAAAATAAAAGAAGAGATTAATAGATATTCATCTATTAATGAATCTTCTCCTGATGCTTCTATTACTCGTGATTATATAGAGCTAATGTTATCTCTTCCTTGGGATTATAAGACTCGTGATGTTACTGATATTAAAGAAATAGAGAAATCTTTAAATAATAGTCATTATGGATTAGATAAAGTAAAATCTAGAATAGTTGAATATATTGCTGTTAAACAGAATTCTCCTAAAGAAAAAAGTCCTATTTTATGCTTAATAGGTCCTCCTGGAGTTGGGAAAACATCTCTTGCTAGATCTATTGCTAAAGCACTTAATAGAAGACTTGTTAATGTTTCTTTAGGTGGCATTAATGATGAAGCGGAAATTGTTGGACATAGAAGAACTTATGTAGGGGCAATGCCTGGTAGAATTATATCAGGAATTAAAAAATGTGGTAGTTCTAATCCTGTTTTTGTCATAGATGAAATAGATAAAATGACAAAAAACTTTAAAGGAGATCCTGCTAGTAGTCTTTTAGAAATATTAGATAAAGAACAAAATATGGCTTTTTCTGATCATTATTTGGAAGAAGAATATGATTTATCTAATGTCTTATTTATTGCTACTGCTAATTATCCTGATCAAATACCACCTGAACTTAAAGATAGGTTAGAAATAATATATTTAAATTCTTATACAGAGTATGAGAAACTATCTATCGCTAAAAATTATTTAGTCCCTAAATTACTTGATGAACATGGTCTTACTTCATTACAATTACAATTTACAGATAAAGCGATACTTGATATAATCAATTACTATACTAAAGAAGCAGGAGTTAGATCTTTAGAAAGATTACTTGCTAAGATTATGAGAAAAGTAGTTAAAAAGGTTTTAACTGATAAAGAGCAAATATTCTATTTAATAGATAGCGATTCTTTAGAAGAATATTTAGAAGATAAGTTATATAATATTTTCTTAAATAAAGAATCTAAACTAAAGGGAGTAGTTAATGGCCTTGCTTATACAGAGTTTGGAGGAGATGTTCTTCCTATTGAAGTAACCTATTATAAAGGTAATTCTAACTTACTTCTAACAGGATCATTAGGTGAAGTTATGCAAGAGTCTGCTCAAATAGCCCTTAGTTATATAAAAGCGAATAGTAAAAAATTTTTTTTAAAAAGTGAAATCTTTAAAAATGATATTCATATTCATTTACCAGAAGGTGCTATTCCTAAAGAAGGTCCAAGTGCAGGTATCGCTCTTACAACGGCTTTGCTTTCATCGCTTACTAATACAAAGATATCTACTAAAGTAGCGATGACAGGAGAAATTACTTTACAAGGAGATATCTTAGAAATAGGGGGGTTAAAAGAAAAAGTTTTAGGGGCTCTTAGAAGTGGTATTACAACTATATTTTTACCAGAGAAAAATAAAAAAGATTTAAAAGATATACCAGATGAGTTAAAAAGAAAAATTACTTTTATATTTGTTTCTAATTATAAAGAAGTTTATGATAAATTATTTAGTAAGGAAAAAGATGTTGTATGCAGTTAACTGATTTAGATATACCTAATAGACGTTTAGTTATTAGTATGAAAGCAGATCTATCAAGTGACGAATATAAAGAAGCTTTACTCAGTAATGATATTGAAACTAATTTAAGAGGACTAAATAATCTTTTAGAAGTAGATCCTGATTTTCTTCTTTTAGATAGTGGTTTTTTAGAAGCTTCCTACTTTATTTCCTATGTTCTTAATAATAAAGATGCTCTTTTAAAGTTAGAGAAATTAACTTATTTAGAAGAGCAAGAAAAACAAAGAAGCAGAGAAGCTTATCTTGAAAGAGAAAGGTTTTATCGAGGATTTCCTTTTGATTTTGATGATTATTTAGAAATGTTAGAATTAGATGATTTGTTATTAAGAGAGAAGTCTTATTATTATCTTTTACATAATCCTTATTTAGTTTACTCTATACCTTATTTAAAAAATATATTTAGTGACTATTATAAAGAAAATAAAAGAGCAGATAATTATTTATATACTATTGTTAAAAGATTATCTAACTCTTTAACATCTACAGATGATTTAATTGATATTAATGATATGTTAAATTTATTTGATAATGATGATAAGATTATTACATTTTCTAAAAGAATACAGTAATAATCTTTTTTCTTTTTCATATATTTTAACTAAAGAGGAGGATAGTTATGCGACAAATTGTAAATATTGAAAAAGAAATAGCTTTTAAATCTATGTTAGGGGAGATTACTAGTATATCTTTAGAAGATGATTTATCATTTATTAATGATAGTGAAATAGAGGGTAATTTAATAATTAGTGGTACTTATAAAATGACTGAAGCATCAACATTAGAAGAAGAATTTAATTATAAAGTACCAGTTGAAATTATGCTTACAACTACATTAGAAGAAGAGAAAAGAAAAGTAAGTATTAATAACTTTACTTATAAAATAGTAGATGAAGAAGCTTTATTAATAAATGTAGAACTTTTAATAGAAGGATTAGAGAAAATAGAAATATTAGAAGATGATAGTAAAGAGGAAATAGAAGTATTAGATGAAGAAGTAAAAGAAGAAGTAAAAGAAGCTGAAGAAGTTAGGGGGGATACTGAAGTGCCTACTTTAGATAATAAAGAAGTATTAAGTACTAATTTAGAAGAAGAGGATAGTCTTCCTAGTATTAATGAGACTAAAGAAATAGAAGAAGTTATAGAAACATCTAAAGATATAGATACTACTGTTGATAACATTAGTGATAGTAATTCAAAAGAAGTAATGAATTCAATTTTCTCTTTATTTGCAAATGCAGAAGAGACTTATTCTACTTATTCTGTTTATATATTAAGAGAAAATGAAACATTAGATGAAGTTATGAATAAATATAAAACAACAAGAGAAGAATTAGCAGAATATAATGATTTAGATAATTTAAGAGTTGGTAGTAAATTAATAATTCCTTCTACAGTAGAGTCTAGTACTAATAATGAATAATAAGACAATAGTTAAATATACTTACTTAAAAAATAATAAATTACTAAGCTTTTTAGATGGTAGTAAAGTTTTAATTAAAAATAAAAAAAGATATGATTTAGAAGAAGTTTATAATTATTTAGATAGTCACAATGTTAATAATTATTTAAAGCCTATAAAAATAACTAATAAAGAATTATATTTCCCTTATTTACCTAATAAATATCTAGATAATGATTATTTAGCGAAAAGACTTGTCCTTAATTTAAGTATTTTACATAATAAAACTACTATCTATAAAGAGATAGATAAAGATAAACAAAAGGAAGAGTATGATGATTTAAAGAATAGAATTATTTATTTAGAAAAATATTATTATACTTTACAAGATGTAATAGAATCTAAAGTATATATGAGTCCTTTAGAATATTTAGTAATTCGTAATATCTCTATTATTTATAGTGCACTAAATTATAGTAGAGAATTACTTGATAAATGGAATGATTTAATTAAAAAGAAAAAAACTATTAGATTAGTTTACTGTCATGGGAAGTGTTGCCTTGATCATTTTCTTAATCAAGATGAAGGATATTTTATTAGTTTAGAAAATGCTCATTTAGATAGACCTATGTTAGATTTTCTATATTTCTATAATAAAAACTATAATGATACAGATATGATTAGTAATTTTAAGTTTTATCAACATAGATATAGATATGATGAAGAAGAGATGACTTATTTCTTATTAAAATTAGTTATAGTAGAGAAAATAGATGTATATGAATTTAATTTAACTAAAGTAATAGAAGTTAATAATTATTTTGATAAACTAAAATCTATTAGTGATTTTATCTTAGAATATCAGAAATATAATCATAAAGATAAACAAAATAATTTCAATTAATAATAAAATAGCATGTAATCTTGTTACTAGAAATAATAAAAGTACCGCCTGATAACAAATTATAACTCCTAAAGATAGAAGAATTCCTAAATAAAGAAGGCTACTTCTTCTTTTTTGTTTACAGAAATTACATCTACAAAAAGGACTATGTTTATTACCCTTAAATTTCATAGATATCACCTATCATAGTTTATGATAATTTTGAAAAGTTGTTAAAAGTATAAAGAAACGACAAATATTTTCGTATTTATTTTATATACTTAAAACGGTGGTGGGAATGAAAGTATATGTAGACTTAATTTTCTTTATTAATTTTATGTTTGATTTACTCCTTTTAATGACAGTAAGTATTGAATGCAAAATAATTTCTAGAAAAATAAATTTATTTTTATCTTCTTTTATTGGTAGTCTATCAACATTACTTTTATTCTTACCCTTAAATAATTTTTCTTTATTTCTTTTTAAATTAGTAATAAGTATTATTATGCTTTTAGTCGCTTTCCCTATTAAATCTTCTACTGTTTTTAAAAGATTATTTAAGAGTCTATATGGTAATAGTATTATTTTAGGAGGACTTTTATATTTTTTAAATAATCAATTTAGTTATAAACAAGAGGGATTTATTTTTATTCATGATGGTACTAGTTTGAATATGATAATTATTATAATTAGTTCACCTATAATATTTTATCTTTACTTAAAAATGATGAAGAAAGAAAAAGATAAGAGAGAATTATTACATAAAGTTATTATTAAGTATAAAGATAAAGTTCTTAATATTTTAGGATATTTAGATACTGGTAATAATATTAAAGATCCTTATAAGAGGCGTTCTATTATTATAGTTAATAGTAGTGATATTAATTTAAGTATAGAAGAATCTTTATTGGTACCATTTAAAACTATAGATAATGAAGGGGTTATTAGATGTGTAGAAATAGAGGAATTAGTTATAGATAATAATTTAATTAAAAATAAATATTTATTAGGAGTTATTCCTAAAGATATAGAAATAGATGGGGCTAGGTGTATATTACCAAATACATTAGAGGAGGAAATGAAATGATTAGTATACTTTATTTAGTAGCATTTTTACTTGATAAGAGTTATGAAATATTTTATGTAGGAAGTAGTGATATTTTACCAGAACCATTATCAAAAGAAGATGAAGAAGCTTATTTAGTTATGGCTATGGATGGTGATATTCATGCAAGAGATGTACTTATTGAACATAATTTAAGATTAGTTGTTTTTCTTGCTAAAAAGTATGAAAATACAAAAGTAGATTTAGAAGATTTAGTTAGTATTGGGACAATTGGACTTATTAAGGGAATAAATACTTTTAAACCTGATAAAAATATAAAGTTAGCGACATATGCTTCAAGATGTATTGATAATGAGATTTTAATGTATTTAAGAAAGATAAAGAAGTCCAAAGGAGAGGTTAGTATAGATGCATCACTTAGTTTAGATGCAGAAGGCAATGAATTACATTTAGAAGATATATTAGGTACTGATGCTGATATTGTAACTAAGGGATTAGAAGAAGAGACAGATAAAAAATTAATGTTAGATGAAGTTATGAGGTTAAATCCTAGAGATAGAGATATTATAATACTTAGATATGGGCTTATGGGACATAATGAATTAACACAAAAGGAGGTTGCAGAATTACTTGGTATTAGTCAATCATATATATCAAGAATAGAAAAGAAAGTTATTAAAAGATTAAAGAATATTATTAAATATACTTAAGGAGGAATTATGAATAATAAAATTAGATATTTTTATATATTAAAAGATTTAGAAGTAAATAGTGATATTTATTTTAAGAATAAATACTTTGATAATAAAAAGGGATGGTTAAGTTAACTTTGTAGCAACAAATTAGTTGCTTTTTTCTTGACATAAATTATCTACTGTGATACATTATAAGTAGATAAGCGACTTTAAATATAGATGGAGAAAGGAGTATAAATGAAAATTTTAAAAAAAGTATGAATTTTGTAAATTGAGAGATTTTTTGATATAAATATTTAAAATTTCCATAGAGAAAATATTAAATTGAAAGCCTATTTTCTTTGAATTTTAAAAATTGCCTTTTTGCAATAGTTTTTAACTTATGTTATACCAATTGCAGAAAGGGGATGATGCTTTGAAATCATCAAAAAAGACTCCCAAAGAGAGGATAAAAGAATTACAAGAAAAAGGAGAAGTCTTTCCTGCAAGTAATGATTATATTTATAAAGCTATTATGACTAATTGTTTTCTTTTTAAAACAGATATGACTTATAGAATAACTGATATACCTAAAGAGTTAATATTAAAAACTTATTATGAGAAGAATACTGAGTTTGTTATAAGTAATGCACTTGAATTAGGAAAAAGATCTGATATATTATTTGGGATAGAAGGCTATATAATAAACTATGAATTAAATAATAACTATAGTTCAGCATTAATAATAAGAAATGATGATTATTTAGATAAGATAAAAATAGATATATCTAATAAAAACTATAGTTATGATAATATGCCAAAGGCAATACAAATAAATTTGAATAATTTTAATCATCTTAATAAGAAAAATATAAAAGAAGTATTTAAATCAAGAGATGATAATGGTGTAGTAGAGAATGTTAAATGGGAGAAATATCATATTAGCTTTAGAAAAATATATAAAAAATATAAAAAGGGATTAGAACTTACTAAATTAGAAAAGGAATTATTAATACTAAGATTAACAAAAATAGAAGAAATAGATGCATTAGCGGAGGGAGATGAAGAATTAATGGAAGTTGCAAATGAATTAAAGAGATTAAGTTTAGATGTTAATACAGTATTATTATATGATGAAGCAGAAGAGAATGAAAAGATGATGAGAAGTCTTAAAGCAGAGGGAGAAAAAGATGGTATTAAGAAAGGTGCTAATAATGAGAAAAAATCTATTGCTAAGTCTATGCTTGATAAAAAGATGGATATACCTTTAATAAGTGAATTAACTG
The DNA here is from genome assembly GCA_944363745.1 of uncultured Bacilli bacterium. The sequence goes on from CALVVD010000004.1 coordinate 12,601, forward strand.
GTTTTTCAGAAAATCAAATTGCAAGATTAGTGTAAAAAAGAATCTAATTAGATTCTTTTGTTTTCTACATAACTATTTCTTTCTATATAAGTTTTCTTTTTATATTTAGTAATATTTCCTTTAGTAACTTCTATATCCTTAAAAGTTATCTTTATTCCTATAGCAGTATTAAAATCAAATCTATCTTGAATTTGAAAATGAATGTGTGGTCCATTAGTATTGCCACTATTTCCTACTAAAGCTAGAATTTGTCCTTCTTTAACTATATCTCCTACTTTAACTTTAAAACTATTTTTTAAAATATGACAGATAAGAGAGTACTCATTATTTTTATGTTTTATAATTATGTAATTACCTCTTGTATCTTTTATATCAGAAATAATAGGTCTGTTTGGAAGGATTTTTGTATCTTTGTAACCATCTTCAATAGCCATAACAATACCATCTAAAGGAGCGATTATTTCTTGTTTGTAACAATAAAAATTTTCTTTATTAGTGTAATCACCTTTATATGGTAAATCGTCCTTTCTTATTTCAAAATCATATGCATATCTTTGATTAATTAAATTGTATGAATGAGAAGTTTTCTTTGATATTCCACCATACTCAATATACCATTTACCATTAAAGGGCAGTCTATATTTATTTTTGCTGATAGTAATCACCTCTATCTATATTATAATGCTTAAATTCTTTAGTGTAAAATAATATAAATGTTCTTTATAAAAAAGATATTATATGATATTATTAAATTAATTAGAAAGGTTTTTATTATGAAAGGAAAAATAATTAAATTAATAGAATTATTCTTATTATTAAGTCCCTTATTTGATATGTTAACGGCAATATGTGTTCAAGTATTGAATATAGATTTTACTATTGGAATGATTGTAAGATTTTTAATTATGTTAATATGTTTATTTTATGTTGTTTTTATCTATAAAAAGAAAGATAAAAAATATCTCTTGTTAATATTAGGTAGTATCTTTCTTTACTTATTAGTATTTTTGACTATAATGGTTGTAGATAAAGATATTAACGTTTTATTATATGAAGGTAAGAATGCTCTTAGAACTTTTTATTTTCCTGTTCTTATATTAACTTTTTATGCTATATCTTGTGAAAATAAGACTTTTATTAATAATAAAATATTAATTACAGTATATATTATTTATCTTCTTGGAATATTTATTCCTGATATTTTAGGAATAGGCTTTGATAGTTATGAAATAACTAAAACAGGTAGTATAGGTTTTTTTAATGCTGCTAATGAGATAAGTGCTATTATTTCTATTTTAATGCCATTTTTCTTACTTTATCTTTATCAAAAGAAAAGTTTTATTTTAACAGTTCTTTTGATAGGAGTTTTAGTCTTTGATATTTTAAGTATTGGTACTAAAGGTCCTTTACTTGCTTTTTTCCTTATACTTTTAGTTATAGTCTTAATATATATACTTTATTTAGTAAAAGAAAAATTATATAAAAGACTTTCTATTCTTTTAGGAGTATTTATCATATTTATTTTCTTTTTAAGTATTTATTTACCTAAAACAGCTTTTTATAAGAATATAGAAGTTCATTTAGATTTCTTAGGAGTAGATTCTGTTGCTGAAGTATTTACTGATTATGAACTGTTTGATCACTTTGTTTTTAGTTCTCGTCTTAAGTTTTTATCTAATACTTATGATAGTTATAGTAAAGCATCGATTGGAGAAAAGATATTTGGTATTGGTTATATAGAGAATTATGGAACAGATAATGAAAGTACTAAAATGATAGAGATGGATTATTTTGATATTTTATTTAGACATGGTGTTGTTGGTTTTATACTTTATATTTCAATATTTATTTATTTCTTAATTAAATCTATAAAATATACTATTTCTTTAAAAAATATTCCTTATAAAATATGTATGAGCTTATCACTATTTCTAATAGTTTTATTAGCTTTCATAACAGGCCATGTCTTATTAGCACCATCAGTTAGTATTTTTGTAGCATTGCTCTTAACAAGGAAAGAAGGTAGTTTATGCGTAAATTAATATTTATTATTATTAATTATAATGATTATTCTAAAACTAAAAGATTACTTGATAATGTTAAAGATTATAAAGTAATAGATCATATTTACATTATTGATAATCATTCTACTGATGATTCTTATGATAAGTTAAATAATATAAAATTAGATAAATTAACAGTTAAAAGGACTGATGAAAATAAAGGATTTGCTTATGCCCTGAATGAAGGTGCTAAAGAAGTTATTAAGAAATATAAAAAGGCCGATATTATCTTTTCTAATTCTGATATTATTATTAATAGTAATGAGAATTTAGAAGTATTAAAAAAGACTCTTGATAAAAAAGATGTTGGTATAGTAGGACCAGTAGTTTATGAGAATGGTCATTTAAATAGAGGATGGCTTATTCCAACACCTAAAATAGAAATACTTAATAATTTACCTTTAATAGGAAGAAAATTTGCTAATAAAAATAAATATTTAGATAATCATTATAAAGGAGATATTAGCGAAGTAGAAGTATTATCTTTTTGCTTTTTCTTAATAAAAACAGAAGTTATAGAAGAGATGAATTATTTTGATGAAAATACATTTTTATACTATGAAGAAAATATTGTGGCAACAAAGTTAAAAAAGGCGAAATATAAAACTATAATCAATAACAATATTACGATTATTCATGATCATTCTGCTTCTATCGATAAGAGTATAAATTATATTAATAAATTTAAAATACTTAAAAAAAGCCAGATTTATTTTGAAGATACTTATAATAAAGCCAGTAAAGTAGAATTATTCTTATTAAAACTAACAATTAAGTTAACACTAATGACTTTATATGTTAGAATATTTATTAGAGGAGGTTTGAAGAAATGAAAGGAATAATATTAGCAGGAGGTAGTGGTACTAGATTATATCCTTTAACAGAAGTTACTAGTAAACAACTTATGCCAATTTATGATAAGCCTATGATATATTATCCATTATCTTTATTAATGCAAGCAGAGATAAGAGATATTTTAGTAATATCTACTCCTAAAGATTTACCTAGATTTAAAGAGTTATTAGGTAATGGAGAGAAGTTTGGTATTAATTTATCATATGTTGAACAGCCTAGTCCTAATGGACTTGCTGAAGCCTTTATTTTAGGAAAAGAATTTATTGGTGATGATACTTGTTGTATGGTATTAGGTGATAATATCTTTTATGGGCCTAATTTAAAAAAGGAACTATTAAAAGCAAAGAGTGATGCATCTAAAGGTATAGCGACAGTTTTTGGATATCATGTTCATGATCCAGAGCGTTTTGGTATTGTGGAGTTTGATAAGGATGGTAAAGTTTTAAGTGTAGAAGAAAAGCCTGTTCATCCTAAAAGTAATTATGCAGTTACAGGTTTATATTTCTATGATAATACGGCAGTTAAGAAAGCAGAGACTTTAAAGCCATCTGCACGAGGTGAATTAGAAATAACTGATTTAAATAAACTATTTTTAGAAGAAGATAGGTTAAATGTTATAACACTTAATGAAGGTTATGTATGGTTTGATACTGGAACATTTAAAAGCTTATTCTCAGCGACTAATTTTGTAGCAACTATCCAGGAACATCAAAATATTACTATTTGTTGTCCAGAAGAAATTGCTTATAAAAATGGTTGGTTAGATAAAGAGACTGTTTTAGCAGGGGCTGAGTTAATGAAAAAGAATACTTATGGGAAACACTTATTAGAAATTGTAAAGGAGAAGTAAAATGAAAAAAATAGAGACAGAATTATTAGATTGTTATATTTTAGAGCCAGATAGATTTGGTGATGAAAGAGGATATTTTTCTCCATATTATATAGCAGCTAATTTAAAAGAATTAGGATTTAAAGGAGTTGTACAAGCCAATAGAAGTAAAAGTGCTAAGGGAGTAGTAAGAGGATTGCATTTTCAAAAAGATCCTAAATGTCAAGCGAAAATAGTTGAAGTTATTAAAGGCTCTGCTATTGATGTAGTTGTTGATATTAGAAGAAATTCTCCTACTTATGGAAAACATATTGCTGTTAAATTAACAGATGATAATAATAGGCAATTATATGTACCTCGTGGCTTTGCTCATGGTTTTATTTCTCTAGAAGATGATACAATCTTTCATTATCTAGTAGATAATGATTATGCTCCAGATATGGAAGGTGGTATTCTTTATAATGATCCTGATCTTGGAATTGATTGGGATAAACTATTTAGTGAAAATGGTATAGAAAATCCAATTTTATCAGATAAAGATAAAATACGTAAACCATTAAAGGAATCTGATGTTATATTTGAAAGGGAGGAAAAATAATGAAATATTTAATTACTGGTTATAAAGGACAATTAGGATTTGATATAAAACGTGAATTATTAAAAAGAGGAGTAAGTGAAGAAGATATACTAGCTGTAGATAAAGATGAGATGGATATTACAAAAAAAGATGAAGTTGATAGAGTAGTTAAAGGTTTTAATCCTGATGTTATCTTTCATTGTGCTGCTTTTACTGCTGTAGATAAAGCTGAAGATATGGAAGATGTAGTATATGACATCAACGTAAATGGAGCTAAGAATATGACTGATGCCGCTATTGATACTGATGCAACTATTCTTTATATGTCTACAGATTATGTTTTTGATGGTACTAAGAAAGGTTTTTATACTGAAGAAGATAAAGTTAATCCTATGAGTGTTTATGGAAAAACTAAATATTTAGGAGAAGAAGAAGTTAGACGTAATCCAAAACATTATATTACGAGAATATCTTGGGTATTTGGTATTAATGGACATAACTTTGTTAAAACAATGTTAAAGCTTTCGGAAAATCATAAAGAATTAAATGTTGTAAATGATCAAATAGGTAGTCCTACTTATACAGTAGATCTTGCTAAAACCCTAGTAGATATGGCTAGTACTGATAAATATGGTACATATAACGTTACTAATAGTGGCTATTGTAGTTGGGCAGAGTTTGCAGAGTATATCTTTGAATCTAATAAAAAGAGTGTTAAAGTAAATAAAGTTACAACTGAAGAATATTTAAATATTACTGGTACAAAACAAGCTTATAGACCTAGTAATTCTCGTTTTGATGAGACTAAATTAGAAGATAATTTTGGGTTATTACCATCATGGCAAGATGCTATTGATCGTTATAATGTTGAATTAGAAGAACAAAAGCAGTTAGTAAAGAAAAAATAATAAAAGGAGATTTTATGCTTGAGGTTAAATATATTACAAAATATTATGGAAATAATAAAGCCGTGGATGATTTATCATTCACGGTTAAAGATGGTGAGATATTTGGTTTGCTTGGTGAGAATGGAGCAGGTAAAACAACAACATTTCGTATTATTATGGGTTTAATTGATGCTAGTAGTGGAGAAGTTTTACTTGATGGGAAGAAAATAGATTATAATTTAACTGATAAAATAGGTTTTGTTACAGAAGAGAGAAGTTTACTTACTAAGCTTACTGTTTTAGAACAATTGAAGTTTTATGGAGTTTTAAAAGGACTAGATGAAAGAACTATAGAAAAAGATATTGATAAATGGTTAGAAAAGTTTTCTATTACTAGTTATAAAAATAGAAAAATTAAAGAATTATCTAAAGGTAATCAGCAAAAAATACAATTTATTTCTGCTATTATAAATCATCCTAAATTATTAATATTAGATGAACCTTTTACAGGACTTGATCCTATTAATGTTAAATTAATGAAAGATGCTATATATGAACTTCAAAAAGAAGGTTGTTCTATTATCTTTTCATCACATCAAATGGAATATATAGAAGACTTTTGTGAGAAGTTAGTTATTCTTGTAAAAGGACATTCAGTTGTAAGAGGAATGTTAAAAGATATTAAAGAAGATTTTGGTATTAAAAATATTATGTTAAGAGGAGATGATTTGCCTCTTGAAAAACTTAAGAAAGTTAAAGGAGTTTTAAGTGTTTCTAAAGTAAGAGGAGAAATAGAAGTAAAAATAGAAGAAAAGAGTGTCGCTCCTAAAGTCTTTTCTTTAGTAAAAAACTGTAATATTACTAAATATGATGTAGTAGAACCAACACTTAATGAAATATTTATTGCGAAAGTAGGGGGTATCCATGAGTAGAAAGTTTTTATATCTAACTAAAGTTAGTTTAAGAAAAAAGTTTAAGACAAAATGGTTTGTTATTACTAATATAATCCTTGCTGTTGCAATAATTCTTCTTTTAAATATCAATTCTATAGTAACTTTTTTTGGAGGAGATTTTGATAGTAAGACTAAGATAATTGTTGTAGATAATGGTACTGATAGTTATGAATTATTCGAAAAAAATATTGAGAGTTATGCTAGTACAATAAACTCTGATGAAGATGTAAAGATAACAGTTAAAAAAAGTGATAAATCTGTTAAAGAATTAGAAGAAAATTTAGAAGATGATGAGATATTAGTAGAATTAAATAGCGATAATATAGAATATTTGAAAGCTAAAGCTACTTCTAATGAGAAGATAGATACTGTAACTTATCAAGTATTATCTCAAAGTTTAAATTCTACTAAGACTACTATAGGAATGACTATTAATAATATAGATGCTACTACATTAAATAATATTTCTAGTCCTGTTACAATAGATAGAGTAGTTCTTAATGAAAGTGATAATGTTGATGAAAATATGGGACTTATTATGAGTAGTGTCTTTCCAACTATTATTTTACCATTCTTTATGTTAACGATGATCTTAATTCAAATGGTAGGAGGAGAAATATGTGAAGAGAAGACAACTCGTAGTATGGAAATAATTATATCCAATGTTTCTCCTAAACAACATTTAATGTCTAAGATACTAGCTAGTAATATCTTTGTTATAGTTCAAGGATTACTTTTAGTAGTTTATGCATGTTTAGGTTTATTAATAAGTACTAATATGTTAAGTAAAGGAATGTCACTACCAAGTGATGTTACATCTATAATTGATAGTTTAGTAGCATCTGGTTTTATTAGTAAGTTAATTTATGTAATACCTTTAACCTTAATCTTAATAGTACTATCATTTCTTGCTTATTCAATAGTTGCAGGTATTCTTGCGTCTATGACTGTTAATATGGAAGACTTTTCACAATTACAGACGCCATTAGTATTTATTTCTTTAGGAGGATATTACTTAGCGATGATGGCTGGTATGTTTAATGGTTCACTTCTTATTAGAATACTTTCATATGTACCTTTCTTATCATCTTTTGTTAGTCCTAGTCTTTATATGATGGGAGAGATTGGTTTAATTGATATAGTTATCTCTATTATTGTTTTAATTCTCTTTATCTATTTAATATTACATTTTGGTATTAAAGTATATAAAGTAGGAATACTTAATTACTCTAATGAAAAAGTATGGAGTAAGTTCTTTAAAGCTTTTAAAAGTAAAGATGTATAAGTGTTTGTAAAAATAAAGAGGTTATGATAGTATGTAGTTAAGGAGGTTTGAAATGAATAAAATTGTAAAAAAAATGGCTTTATACTCTACAGTAGGAGTATTAGGTGCTTTTTCGTTAACAGGTTGCCGTTCTTCTAAAGTAGAAATAGAGAAAACTACCACAACAGAAGAGAATAATAGCCAAATAGAAACTAAATATTTTGATGTGGGTGAACACGTTTTTTATAAAGTGTTTTATGTTCCTGAGGTTCATCATAATTATACTTCTTATATGGAAGTTAGTGGTTCTATAAATGTACCTACTGGTTATCATATTTTTGATATCGAAGAGCAAGGTCAGTATCAATATAAGGGAGATCATTTTTATATGGCATTTTATATTAATGATGTTCCTGTTGAAGCAGAAGAAATTTATAATGAGGAAACTGAGTCATATGAATATAGTAAACCTGGTACACCTGTATTAGATAATACTAATGAATATGAAGAAAATGAGAAGACGAAATAACTATTTAAGATTCGTCTTTTTCTTTATATTTGTTTAATTCTGTGATAGACTAATATTAGAAAGGTAGTGAGCTTATGAATAGAATTGTTATTATAGGCTGTGGTAATGTAGGACTTAGTTATTTACATAAACTGTGTTTAACAGATATGGCTCTTGATATTAGTTTAATTGATTTAGATGAAGAGAAAATAATGGGAGAAATACTTGATATTGAACAATCTTTAATATATAGAAATAGTAATATTAAATTAAAATTAGGTACTTATGATGATTGTAATAATGCTGACATTATCATAATAAGTGCAGGTGTACCTCAATCATCTAATGATAGATTAAAAGATTTAGAGAAAGCTAATGAGATAATAGTTGATATTACTAATAGAATTAGAAGTACAGAGTTTAAAGGTATTTACTTAGTAGCATGTAATCCTTTAGATGTTATTACAGAACTTATCGCTCATTATACAGATCATCCTTTTAATAAAGTAATAGGTACTGGAACTATGCTTGATACAGCAAGATTAAAATCATTGATTAGTAAAGAGATAAATGTAAAAGCAAATGATATTAATGTTTATGTATTAGGAGAACATGGTAATAGTCAGTTTGTGGCATGGAGTAATGCTAATATAGGGTTACAGAATTTAGGTGGATTTTTATCTTATGAAGAAAAAGAACAATTAGAAGAAGAGACAAGACATATGGGAGGAGTTATTGTTAGACATAAAGGTTATACTAGTGAAGGTATAGCAGCATGTCTATTAGAACTTACTTTATGTATTCTTAATGATTTAAAGAAAGTTTATCCTGTATCTAACTATAATACTACTTATGATGTTTATCTTTCTACTCCTTGTATTATAGGTAAAAATGGAATAGAGAAAGTTATTAATATAAAATTAACGGAAGAAGAGGAAGAAAAGTTAGAAAATAGTAGTGAAGTAATAAGTAATGCTCTTGATAAAATATTACCAAAAGAATTATATTAGGAGGTGCTTTATGATAAATTTAATTTTTTTAGTTATTATATTCTTATTTATGGCTGTTGAAGTAGTTTGTGCTTATAAGTTTTTTAGAGTAAAAAATATTAAGTTAGGTATTTTTTCTATAATTTATTTTCTATTAACTTTAATATTAACTTTAAATTATTTCTTTAATCGTGATGTTACTAAATTTAATGAATTAGATAGTGTTATTAATGGTATTTCTAATTTTAATATAATGGCTATATTAGTATTATTATTAAATATCGGAATTATTATAATTAGTATAGTAAGTATAATTAAATTAAGTAATAGTAAAATAAAGAAAAAATAAATCGTAAAGTTTTAAAAAAATATTGTAATAAGCTGTTTATTTATGGTAATATTTATATAGGTAGAGATAAGAAAGAGGGTAAAATTATGAGAATAGAATGTTGGGAGTTATGTCAATATTTGGTACTGGTTTCAGAGGGGGGGTTACCTTCTTTTTTTGAATTATAGTAGATTTTTTCGAATTCAATAGGGGAATGATACCCTATAGATGAATGAATTCTTTTAGGGTTATAAAAACCCTCTATGTAATCAAATATCACTCTATAAGCATCCTCATAGTGATATAGGGTGGTATTATAAATACATTCTTTTTTAATAGTGGCATGGAATGATTCTTGAGAAGCATTTTGATCACAAGAGTGATCTAGTTCAGTATAACTATAAATAAAATGATGTTCGATTAAAATTTCACGATAAAGTTTAGAACGGAATTGAGAACCTTTGTCAGAATGAATGATAAGACCTGGTAAAGGTTTTCTTTTTTTAATAGCCAAGTTTAATGCGATAGAAACGTCAGTAGCCTTTTGAGATTTAGATAAATACCAACCAACAACACGTTTACTAAATTGATCAATAAAGGAAATAAGATAAAGAGTAGAATCATAAACGGTATGAATGTAAGTAATATCAGTAGTCCACACTTGATTAGGAGCAGTAATATTAATATTGAGTATAAGATTAACAATTAAAGCTTTTTCCTCATCAGACATAAGAGATTTTTTCTTAGGAAATTTAGTTTTATGAATACTTGCGATACCAAGAAACTTCATTTCATTAGAAACTTTTTTAACAGAAACTTTAATACCTTTTCTATTAAGAATAATAGTAATTCTAGGAGCCCCATAAGTAGCCTTAGAATCCCAATAAACTTCAAGTATAGCAACGAGTAAAGAGGCACGTTTTTTTTTTTTTTATTCATAGTTGTTTTTCCAATTATAAAAGGCATTTTTAGATACATTTAGTATTTTACATTGAGTGGAAATATGGTAATGTTTAGAATTTTTGAGAATAGAAGAATAAATTAGTTGTTTGTTTTGATGTAAAAACCCAATGTTTTCTTAAGGATATCATTAGCAGATTCTAATTCAGCAATTCTCTTTTTAAGAGTTTGTATTTGTTGGTTAGGAGAAATATAATCAGAATCAAAGATTTTATTGTCTTTGTTGTAAGCAGTAATCCATTTTTCTAAAGTCTTAAGAGGAATGTTAAGGTCTTTAGCAGTTTTGATAGTAGATTGTTTAGAAATGCATACAAGTTCAGTAGCCATTTTTTTGAATTCAGTACTGTAATAAGAGTTAGCCATAAGTAATCACCTCCTTTCAAAGATAAGTATAGCTCTTAAAGTAAATTTTTTGTTGTTGATAACATCAAAAAGAAGATTTTTGATGTATAAAAATTGTAAAATGATAAGTCATTGTCAAGGGAAGATGAACCTCACTTTGTTCGCCCTTGACAATGAAATAGAAAGAGGAACGAACAAAAAGAT
>CALVVD010000005.1 GCA_944363745.1 uncultured Bacilli bacterium
CCATCTACTTTAATTATATCTTTATTAGTTACTTTAGTACCAAGTTCAGTTACTTTAACTCCATTAACAGTTACTCTACCCTCTTTAATTAACTCTTCAGCTTTACGTCTTGAAGCAATTCCTGCATTTGCTATTACTTTTTGTAATCGTTCCATTATTAATCACTACCTTTTCTATAGTTTCTTTACTTTTTGCCTATTTAGTTTTTTATCTAAAAACTTTACTATACCATCTTCATTGTTAGTCTCTGTAACTTCTTTTGACTTGTCTTTAATCTCTTCTAAAGCATTTCCCATCGCTACACCTAAGCCAACTTCGGCTATTACTTCTAAGTCATTTAATCCATCACCAAAGAAAATCATCTCATCTAAACTTATATTTTCTATTTTACCTAGTTCATTTAAAGTATTCGCTTTATTTACTCCTTTAGGATTTATTACAAGCCACTTATTAATGCTATCAGAGTCTTGCATTATGAAGCAATTAACATTATCGTATTTAGTGCTTATTAACTCATAATAATCTTTTACCTTGTCTATATCTTTTAAGAATGTATTCATTTTAGCAACTGGTTCATCTATTTCATCAATACTACTAATATCTCTGATAAAATCTAGATTACTTTCTTTCTTATTAATATATATGTAATAAATATTATCAGTTATATAATCTATTTGTTCACAAAGACTTTCTATTTCATCTGTAATAGCTTTAGCAGTTACTTTATCAATAGTTCCTTGATAAATCATGCTATCCTCATCTACATTATATATAGAAGCACCATTATTTATAATAAGATAATTAAAGATATCTAAAGGTATTACATCCTTTGCACTTTTTAATGTTCTTGCTGTTACACCAACGATTAAATAACCTAAGTCTTTATATAATTTTAAAATATTTTTTGTGTTTTCTGATATAGTTTTATCATCTCTTAAAAGAGTACCATCAAAATCCATGGCAATTAGTTTGTAATTCATATTATTAAACCTCCTGTTTTTATTAATAATTAAAGGAACCAACATTTCATCTTCAGTTAATCCAGCATGCATTGATACTAGTTTAACTGAGTTTTCATTATATCTAAAATATTTATTAGAAATAGCGACTGCTAAGTAATCACCTATAGAGTCTTTAAAGAATTTATTTTCATAACCTATTCCAAATAATTTATTTTTTATAACTTCTTCTTTAGTATATAAAATAAAATCATCTTTAAAGTATTGGTTAAATAATTGTTCAAATTCTTGTTTTTTTCCCTCTTTAATAAAGAAAGCACAGGCTCTACCTTCAATAGAGATATCATGTTTTAAGAGATTAAATACATCTTTATAATCACTTAATGTTATAGGAATAGAATTTATATGACCATGGTCTGCTGTTACTATGACTAGAGTATTTGTATCCTTTAAATTATCACATAGTTCTTTAGTACTTTTATCAAGCTCTTCATAAAGTTTTATAGTAATATCAGAGTCTGTTCCTTCAATATGAGTAGTATGGTCTGGCTCATCATAATAAGCATAGATAAACTTTTTATCTTTATCTTTACATAAATTAATTATTCTATTATTTAAATCTTCTAAATCACTATAAGGATTATCATCAAATGGAACTAGTTTATAAGCTTTATATTTCTCATTTATTAAATCTATAATACTCTTATAATGATAATATTTATTGGCAATAGAGTTTTTAGATACTAATATATCTGTATCTTTTTTAGTATTTAAGAACATAGTAACTGTCTCATCTATTTCTTTAAAATATAAATCCCATCCTAGCCAACCATGTTCTAGAGGATTTAATCCTGATAAAAGTGAAGTTGTAGATGCTGTTGTAGTTGGTGGGAAAACTGCTTTTATATCAGTTAATTTATTTGTTCTTAAAAATGACTTTTCATCTAAGTTTCTATTTAATATATTAGAACCCATACCATCATAAACTAATAATACTACATTATCATAGTTATCTTCTTCTAAAATTTTATCTAGTTTTTTTAATGTCGTATGATATGGTGTTATATCAAAATACTTTAAAATAGAATTTGTAAGGTTAGTTAAACAGTTTTCATAATTAGGATATATTATTTTCATTTAAATTCCCCCTATTAAAGAAAAAGAAGATATTATTCTACTTCTACTAAAGATAACTTATTATCTTCATGAACAAAAGTTAATGTCGCTTTAGTAGGATAATCCATATCTTCTTTATATTTTATAGAAACTTCTACTTGATAAGCATTAGCATCAGTAAAATCTGTTCCTATAGTATATTCTATATTTTCTATATTTTCAACTGTGACATCAGTAATTTCTGGTAAAGTTTGTTTTCTGTTACCATAGATATCATTTTCTACATATTTATAAACTGTATCTTCACTTTTCTCTAAGAAATTAGTTTTAGCATCACTATGAACAAAGTCAATACCACCTACATCTGTATTAGCAAGTTTATCATCTAATGTATAGAAATCCATTATAAACATTTTACTATTCTGTTCTAGATAAGCTTTTTCATCTACTTCTTTTTTATCTAAGATTTCTTTCAATTCTTGAAACATCTTCTTATAACGGTCATTTCTTGTAGATTTTAAAGTATATCCATATTCAGGAATCTCATTTTCTACAGTAGCAGTTCTAACTTTTTTAGGCTTTATACTTTCATAAGCAAGAAAGCCTACTCCAGTTACAATTAATATAATTGCTAGTATTAATATTACTTTTACTTTTTTCTTTAATTTCATAATCTAATTCCTTTCTATTTATCCTTAGATACAGCTTTTACAGCATCTTCTTCACTATTTGGATTAAATAAATCAAAGACAATGGCTTTATTAGAAACATCTAATAGTTTTTCTGCATATTCGTTATTATCTTTTATATAGTTTTCATCTATTATTTCATCTTTAAGTAGCTTATACTCACCTTTTTGACTATTATAATACATTTTATCTGTTACCCAATTACCATTAGGAAATACTACAATATTGTTTTCTTTGGTTTCAAAAATATCATGACCTAAAGCATATTTATTATAGAATCCTAACATATTACCAAGAGTAGGCATTACATCATACATACCCATTGTATAATCAAATTTTCCTTTAGCTTTACCATCTTTAGTCCAAATTAATAATGGTACTTTACGGTCTAATTCATAATCAAAGCTGTCATATTCTACATATGTAGGATCATCTTCATCTTTAATATTATCAGTAGCAGGATCATAATTATACATTAGATTAAATTCACTTTTTGGAAGTCTTGCATCATGATCTCCAAATAACACAACTACTGTATTATCTAAAAGTCCTGCTTCATCCATTTCACTAAAGAATTCACCTAAGGCAGAATCTGCATAATGAACTGATTTAAAATAATTACCTAATTTAGTTCCTTCTAAGTATGGTGCTTCTATTTCTTCAGTAGTACCATCTTCATTAGTTATAGTTGTCTTCATAGTAACAGGAAATTCTCCATATTTATCAGTATCAGAGAATGGCGTGTGATTAGTAAGAGTTATTATATAACCATAGAATTTATCATTTTTTTCACTAATTTTCTTTATTTTTTCCACTGATTGAGCAAAGAATTCTTTATCTGATAAACCTAATCCAATAATATTCTCATCATCTACATCATATGTTTCTTTACTATAAAATTTATCATATCCTAAAGATTCATGCATAGCACGTCTATTCCAAAAGTCAGCATTATTAGCATGCATACTAAATGTATAATAACCTTTTTCTTTTAAAAGTGATGGTGTTGAGATATAAGTTCTATCAAAGTAACTTACAAAAGCAGTACCATTCTGAGTAGGCATTAGACTTGTATTATAAGTTAATTCTGTATCACTACTTGTTCCTACACTAACTTGTGAATAGAAATTACTAAAGTACATTCCCTCTTTAATTAATTTATTTAAGTTAGGTGTTACTTCTTCACCATTAAAAGTTCTATTAATGGCAATACCTTGCATTGACTCCGCATGTATTACAATAACATTACGTCCTTCAAAGATATTAGTATATTCATTTTTATAATTTTGTTCATCAGGACGATCCTTATAATATTCATTAAATTCTTTCTTAGCATCATCATAGCCAAACATCGCTGATATTTTTGGCTTAATACTAGTAACAATATCATTTCCTTGATATAAATAAATACCAAAGCGCATAACAATATATTCTCTATTCCATTGTTTAACAAATCTACTTATTTCAAGAGATGATAATGATAATACAAATACTAAAAGTATTAGGGCACCACCAATAATTGTATGTTTAAATTTCTTTAGCCTCGTCTCTTTAGTATAATGTTTATAATTATCCTTTTTATTTAGACGATGATAATAATAGATAAAGAAACCTAAAGGTAGTATATAAACTAAGTCTTTAATTTGCAAAACATTTTCTACTACAGCATCTCCTACTTCACCAATATACTGTGTTAAAGATAACATAGAAACACTTGCAAATGATGTATAGAAAGTATAGTAAGCTGAATTTATTGTACAAATAGCTGTGAATATTACAGCCCATATCAATAAGTATATATATCTTTTCTTTCCTTTAAATAAATAAGAAAATGAACCTATAATTGTAACAACCGCTATATCTGCTATTATCGCTTTAAATGATAAATAGTTTTCCATTGTTGGCATAGTAAAAATTCTAAGTAATGTAGAATTTATTACACAGACCAAAACATAGACAATAAAAAGTCTATTATCTTTAAAATAATTACTTATCAATTTTTCTGTTTTAATTTTTTTTATTTTTTTTATTAATTTATCTTTAAGTTTAGTTAATTTTTTCTTCATAATTACCTCACTTCCTAGACATTATAGCATTTTATTATTTATTTTTCAATTTTTCACGTCTAATATAACAAAAATGATAGGTTAATTTGTAAATAATAAGAATGATAAATATAATTTGACTAGAGAGTGTTATAACGTACATTTCATTATTTTCATAGATATTTGCAGTATCAGTCAAGTCAATATTATTAGTAATTGCAAAAGATATATAGTATGTAAATAAAAGTAAATGAATAAGAGTTAAAGCATAAGTTGTTATTTTATTTTTCTTAGTTATTTTTGTATTTATGATGTGATAGATTAATAATATTAGAGATATAATTACAGTTATAAGATAAAATATTATGTTAGGAAAATAGAAACATCTCATTATATTTCTTACTATTTCCGTTAAGACTGTTAATATGTCATTAGAGAAATAGAAAATTAAAAGACAAGTAAAGAATATTATTAAGCCAATTAAAGATATTTTTACTTTTCTATTTTTTCTTTTTTCATTATATATTAAGAAAATAAAAATTAGAATAAATATTAAAAATATTTCAATTGATAGAAATGATTGAAATGGTAATTTTATAGTTGTTAAAAATTTATCAATAAAACTTAAATCCATATTTATTACCCTCTTTATTCTTATATTTCTTCAAATATATATATTGTTTGATTATAATCATCATTATGAGTACAAGTTATTAGTGTTAATGTTTTTTTTGTATGATCACGGTATATTGCTACTGTACCTGTTTTAGCTTGATTATAAACATTCACTAAACGATAATTATAAGTAACAGCATTATAACTAACAGAAGCCGTTGCCCCTATTTGTAATCTATATAGTTTATCAAAAAATGAGATATAAGCATTACCTGAATGTGCCATTAAGATAAAGTTTCCCATAGGAATATCAGGATAATCTGCTTCAGCAGCGATTGTAACATTATATTCAATATTGTTATATCTAGAGTCTTTAGAAACAAAACCTCTTCTTAGTTTTATATCAGGAATATATAACTCTCCTATATAACTATAATTAGCTTTTTTTATTTCTGTTTCTTTTTGTTTACTTTCTTCTTCTGTTACTTCTAGATTTTCTGTATTTATATTACTAATAGTAGTATTATCTTTATTAATATTTTTTTGAAAGATGGCTAAACGCATTTCTTCAAAGACTTCACCCCTAATTTTCATTAAAGGTGTACTAAAAAATATAAGTATTCCTATAATAAGGATTAAAAAGCCAACTTTATAGAGTTGGCTTCTTATGTTTCTTTTATTTCTTTGCATTCTTTGGTTTTCTATTAGCCACAATTATTAAGATAATACCAGCGATTACAACTAATGTACCAATTCCATATACTAAGAATGAATTACTAGCAGTATTAGGTGTTGAAATAGTTGGTGCTTCTAAATTTAGTGCAGTTGATACTGATGGTCTTTCTACTTGTCCTAATAAGGCTCTTTGAGCTCCAGGTGTTTCTGGATTGTATATATATGCATCATAAGAATCTTTAAAATATCCAATTATAGTTAAATTTGCTTGGAAGTTAGTAGATGTAACATCAGAAATTGGTACGCGTAATTTAAAACCAGTTCCAGCACTTATAGATGTTAGATCTAATGGATTATCATTTTCATCTACTATTTCAACATTTCCAATAGCATTATTTATTTGAACAGCATATGTATCAAAATTAACATTTGAACTTGTTGGTTTAATAACACTAGTTTCAACATAGTTATTAGTCATATTGTATGTAATTGAATTTTGATCGATTATAATATCTTGTACACCTGTATTTTGTGGATAGTTACCTTCATTTGCTACTGCTTCATCAACTAATTGCTTTATTTCTTGTCCTTTAGCATTTCTATTTAACATTTGTTTATCTAATACTGATAGATTGTTGATAAATAAATTGTTGTCATCTTCATCGTATTTATCATCATAGCCATTTTCAACTACATCACTAGGTGTACCATCTGTAATTTTATAATTTGTATTGTCATCGTAACCATTAGCTCTATCTACATACCACCATACTGCTATTTGGGTATAATAATAGTTTTCTGAATCATTTCCACCTAATCTTTCGTGATTTTGAAGAATATATATTAGTCCAGGATAATCTGCTGTAGTGCTTATTGCATCAATATCTGGAGCAACTGGATTTGCTACTTTTACAGAATTACCTTTATAATATATTCTATTATTTGGCATACCAAGACGTCTATCCATACAGTAAATATAACTTATAAAGCCATTACTACTTGTTCCTGAAAATTCAGTAGGTAATGAAATATAATTATCAGTTTCTGTATCTTTAATAAGTGCAATATGTTCAGTAGATACTTTTGATGTAAATTGATCTGGTACTTGATCCATAAAATCTGCTGCATAACTTTCATCAGTATCAATAAATAATCCTATTACTATCAATACTGCAATTAAGCAACAAGAAATAATGCCTATTCTTTTAATATCACTCATTGCTTTATCTGTTTTATCTCTAGTTTTTTGGTTCTTTGTCTTTTTTACTTGAGCACGTGAACTCATTTTATTAGAACTCATATATTATCACCTTACCTTATATAGAGTATAGCAAATAGAAAAAATTTTTTCAAGAAATTTCAAATATTCTTTCAAGATTAAATGTAGGATTGTCAACATTTGTATAAAGACTAGCTAGGATATCGCCTTCTTTTACTTCTTCACCTATTTCTTTTTTTATAATAACTCCTGCATTATAGTCAATATCATCTTCTTTACTTTTTCTTCCTGCTCCTAAATATTCACAAAGTTTAGCGATATTTAGAGCATTTATATCTTTTAGAATGCCATCTTTATTAGCTTTTATATTATATACTTTAGCATCTATACTTAAAGTATCTAAATTGCCATGTTGATAATTAACAAATTCTTTAAATTTATTTAAAGCCTTACCATTCTCTAAATTTTCTATAACTTCTTTTTTGGCATCTTTTTCACTTATTCCTTTGCCAAGAGATACCATTTTAGTAGCTAGATCAATAGATAAGTCATAAAGCTTTCCTTTTTCTTTATTTTCTAATACCTCTATAGCTTCTAATACTTCTAATTTATTTCCTATATTATGTCCTAATGGTCTATTCATATCTGAGATAACTGTTTTTACTTCTTTTTGATAGTATGAACCTATTTTAATTAATAAACTTTCTAATCTTTTAGCTTCTTCTTCAGTTTTTATTAAAGCACCATTACCTACTTTAATATCTATAACTATTTTATCTGCTCCTCCTGCTATTTTTTTACTCATAATACTACTAGCGATTAAAGGAATAGAGTTTGTTGTTGCAGTTACATCGCGAAGAGCATAAACCTTTTTATCAAGTGGTGTTAAATCTTTAGTTTGACTAGTTATAACAATACCAATATCACTAGCTTGTTTTTTTATTTCTTCTTCAGTTAGATTTACATTAAATCCTGGAATTGATTCTAATTTATCAATAGTACCACCAGTATAGCCTAAGCCTCTACCACTCATTTTAATAACTGGAACATTAAGACTTGCAACAAGAGGTGCTACTATTAAAGTAGTTTTATCTCCTACTCCACCAGTTGAATGTTTATCTACTTTAATTCCTTCAATAAAACTTAAATCTAGCGTATCTCCACTTTTAATAAAAATATCAGTTAAAGCGAACACTTCACTATCACTCATATCATTAATACATATAGCCATTAAAAAAGCGCTCATCTGATAATCTTTTACTTCATCTTTTAAATATCCCATAAAAATAGTTTCTAGTTCTTCTTTAGTCAATTCATATTTATTAGCTTTCTTACTAATTATATCTAATATCATGTTATCACCTAATTAAATGATAATTAAAAAAGCCTCAAATTACAAGAGGCTTAACAATATTTTACATAAAACTAATTACATAGAAAAAGAGCCTAGTTAATCTAGCCTCTTACTTATTAACTCAAGAGCCTTTTTTGGATCTTCTATTATAAGATTATGAACATCTTCTAATTTTCTTAATCCCATAATAAATTCAATCTCTTCTTTAGCCATAGAGGTAATTTTTTTATTTTTACCTTTTTCTTTTACAGGACTATCATATCCTAGTAGATAATCTACATCTACATTTAAAGTATCTCCTAATTTTGTTAGGGTATCCAAAGTTGGGACTCTCGTGCCATTTTCATAACAACAAATACTCACCTTTGTAACATTTACACGCTCGCCCAACTCTCGTTGCGTTAATCCATTTTCGATACGCAACTCTTTTAAACGTTTACTTAGTAACATATTTGTCTCTCCTTAATTAATTATACTTAAACTATAAATCTTTTCTTTAGCAAAAGTCAACACTTATTTTAAAAATATTGAAAAATAAGGGCAAAATTGGCTAATTATCAGTATTTTTGACATCTTCTTTCTTCTTATTTGACAGAAAAGTGACTTTATCTGCTACTACTTCTAAAAAGTATCTAGTTCCATTTTCAGTCTTAATAATATTACTTTGAAGACGGCCTCTAATACCTACTATATCACCAACTTTGCAATATTCTTTGGTTAACTTAGCTTTTTCTTCCCATAGAGTGCAATTTATAAAATCAGTTTCATAAATACCATCCATGTTTTTAAAAGAACGAGGTACTGCTAAAGAAAGTGTTCCTACTTTTTTACCAGATTCTGTTTCTTTTATTTCGATGTCTTTTGTTAGACGTCCTACTAAAATTAAGCTGTTTAACATTACATTCCTCCTTTCGATGCATACACTAACATAGTTTTAAAATCTATGCAAAAGAGGAAAATTTAAAATTCAAAGGTTTTTTTGAAGGAATTTTGAAAATTCGTCTAGGGAAAATAAAAAATTCAAGATGAAATTTTCTTGAATTTTTAAAATTACAAGTTTTTTTTCAAAAGTTGATTTAGTTCTACAGCATACTCCATAGGAAGTTCTTTTCTAAACTCTTCAAGGAAGCCTAAAACAATTAATTCTTCACACTTTTCTTTAGGTATTCCTTTTGTTTGTAAATAGAAAAGATTAGCATCACTTATTTTAGAGACTGTCGCTTCATGTTCAATAGTACTATCATTATTAGATACTATATTTGTAGGTATCGTATCACTAATACTATTTTTATCTAGTATTAATGTGTCGCATTTTATCATTGAATAAGAGTTCGTTGCCTCTTCTTTTATTTTTACATCGCCTCTATAAGTAGCATTACCACCATTTTTAGCGATACTTTTAGATATTATTTTACTACTTGTATTTTTACCTAGATGAATCATTCTTGCCCCAGTATCTTGGATTTGTTTATTAGTAGCGACACTTATAGTTATACAAGTACCACTAGCATTATCTCCTTTTAAGATACAACAAGGATATTTCATAGTTAAAGCACTACCAATATTGCCATCAATCCATTCCATAGTACCATTTTCTTCTACTAAGGCTCTTTTAGTAACTAAATTGTAGACATTAGGAGCCCAGTTTTGGATAGTACTATAACGACATTTACTATTTTTACCTACATATATTTCAACGACAGCGGCATGAAGTGAAGAAATAGCATAAGTAGGAGCGGTACAGCCTTCGATATAATGAAGTTCACTATCATCATCAACGATAATTAAAGTTCTTTCAAATTGGCCCATTCCTTTACTATTAATTCTAAAATAACTTTGTAAAGGTCTATTTAATTTAGTATGAGGAGGAATGTAGATAAAACTACCACCTGAAAAGACAGAAGAATTTAACGCTGCATATAAATTATCAGTATTTTTAACAATCTTACCAAAGTATTTTTTTACAAGATCAGGATATTTTTTCAAAGCAAGATCAATTGAGGTAAATATTACATTTTTTTCTGTTAGTTCTTTAAGCATATTATGGTATATTACTTCACTTTCATACTGTACTCCCATACCATCCATATATTGTTCACTTTCTAAGACACCTAAATTATCTAATTCACTTTTAATAGGAGTTAAAACTTTAGACCAGTCATCAGTTAATTTTTCAGTTGCACTTTTATAGTAGATAATATCATTAAATTCTAGTTTAAACTTAGGACCAAAGGGTAGTTTCTTATTCATTTTTTCAAAGTATTCATATGATTTAATTCGATAATCTTTGACCCAAGCATCTTCTTTTTTATGTTCTGATATCTTTATTATATTATCTTTATTAAGTCCTTTAATCTCCACTTTCTACCTCCTTTAGAATCTTATTAATAGTATCAACAGGAAGAAGAGCACAATGTTTTCTATTAGGTTGCATATAAATAGTATCATAAGCCATTAACTCTCCTAATAAATCTTCATCATATGCTTCTTCATTGATTAAATGTTCATAGTTTTCTATTAACTCTTTAACTTCATCAATACTTTTCCCTATTATCTTTCGTAAGAAAATTGAAGTAGCAGAGGTAGAGATGGCACAAGCTTCTCCATCAAAGTTAGCATCTATAATTTTACCATTTTCTATTTTTAGTTCAATATCAATATCATCTATACATGATTCATTATTAGTATTGGCTTTTTTATAACCACTTTCGTTTTTTAAGCCCTTATGATAAGGATTATTATAATTATCTAATATTACTTCTCTTTTTAATTCGTTGTCCATAACTTCCTCCTATAGTATTACTTTAAATAAATCATCACTATTTTCTAATACTTCTACTAGTCTATCTATTTCTTCTTTAGTATTATAAAAATATAAACTTATACGACAAGTATTTTTTATATTAATTTCATTTTTTAAAATTTTAGCGCAATGATTACCTGCCCTTACACAGATATTATAATGATCTAAGTAAATAGCTGTATCTTGACTAAATACTCCTTCAATATTAAAAGCAAGGATACCACTATTTTGACTTTTGTTATATAAAATTATCTTTTTATTTTTTTCTAGTTTAGAAACAAGATATTTCTTTAGTTCTTGTTCATAGTCATTAATCTTATCCATTCCAACACTTTGGAGATAATCAATAGCTGCACCTAGTCCTATTACTTCAGCGATAGGAGGAGTTCCAGCTTCAAATCTTGTAGGAATACTTTTATATTCTACTTCTCCTGTTTCTTCAAAGTATTGGTTCATTCCTCCCCCAAATTCAATTGGATACATCTTTTCAAGATATTCTTCTTTAGCATATAAAACCCCTACTCCTGTTGGTCCTAACATTTTATGTCCTGCAAAAATAAGAAAATCTATATCATCTTTTATAACATCTGTTTTCATATGAGGAACACTTTGAGAACCATCTACTACTAAAATAATATTATGTTTATGAGCGATTTTACTAATATTTTCAATATCTCTTACATCCCCTACTACATTAGTAACGTGAGCGATAGAAATTACTTTAGTATTTTTAGTTATAGATTTTTCTAAGTTTTCTTTAGTTAATTCATGATTTTCATCTAGTGGTATATAGTTTATTTTTATATTATTTGTCTTTTTTATTTCAAACCAAGGTAGAATATTTGAAGCATGTTCACTTTTAGTAATTAAAACTTCATCATCTTCATGTAGATATTTTTTCATAAATCCAAAAACAATTTTATTAAGAGCATCTGTCGCTCCACTAGTAAAAACTATTTCTTTAGCATTTCTAGCATTTATAAAGTCTTTTACTTTATCTCTAACCATTTCATACTCTTCGCTAGCTTTATGAGATATTTTATAGTCTCCTCTATGAATATTAGCGCCATAGTTATAGTAATAATCATCCATCGCTTCAACAACACATTTAGGTTTTAGAGTTGTCGCTCCATTATCAAAATATATTAAATCATGTTTTAAAATTGGAAAATCTTCACGATGCATAATTTCACCTCCTTAGTATTTCAAATAAACTCTCATCTATTAATTCTTCATAGTCTTTAGGTAATTCTTTTACTTTAAATAATCCTTTTAATAATAATTTATAAGCATTATTACGACTTATACCTTTAGTCTCTAAATAAAATAATAATCTTTTATCAAAAGGTCCTGTGTATGCAGAATGATTAGCAAGGGAGTCAAATTCTTCAATAAACAGATTTGGTTCTATTAAACTTTTAGCATTTCCTAAATTAACTATTCTACTAGTTTGATTACAAATAGAATTAATCATTCCTTTTTTTACATAACCATTAACTATAAATTTTAGATTACCTTTATCATAACTAATACCATTACAAACTAAATTACTAATAGTATCTTTATGCTTATGATAAGCATTTAATTCATTTACTATATTATTATTTGTAATAGTCATTTGATAAAATTCTAGATTTGCATTTTCTAAAAGATTTAAATCAACTGTTATATTATTCTTGGTAAAATTATATATTTCTACCTTACCTTTAATATTAATAGTTATTTTAATATCATTTTCAGTTACTAAATATAGTTTTATATTAGAATTATTTATATTAATGAAGCTATCATTATTTAAAGTTAATTTGTAAATTCCTTCTTTATCATAACTAATAGTACTATCTAATAATATATTATTCATCTTCTTCACTCTTCTTTATTTCATTTATCCCATTATAACCTGTTTTTTCTATTTCTTTAGCAAGAGTTATATCTCCAGTTTTAATTATTTTACCATTTTCCATTTGATGAACATAATCTGGTTTTATTAAATCTAAGACTCTACTATAATGGGTAATAATTAAAACACTAGTATCTTTATTTTCTTTTAAATATAGATTTATATTATTAGCGACTACTTTAAGGCTATCTACATCTAGTCCACTATCTAATTCATCTAGTATGATAAAACTTGGCTTTAATATCTTTAAACCTAAGACTTCATTTTTCTTTCTTTCACCACCAGACATTCCTTTATTTATGGATCTATGCATAGTATCTTGAGGTAATTTTAAAGAATTTAACTCTTTCTTCATTTCTGTTATAAAACTATATAAATTAGTATCAAAACCTTTTTCTTTTAAAGCTGTTCTTAAGGCTTCACTCATTCCTACACCATCAATAATAGAAGGATCTTGCATAAGTAAGTAAATACCACTTCTTGCAATTTCATCTGTAGTTAAATCATTTAGAACTTTATCATTATAAGTAATGGTACCACTTTCTATAACATAATCAGGATGAGCCATTATTACTTTTGATAAAGTACTTTTACCTACTCCATTAGGTCCCATAATAGCATGTATTTCTCCTTTATCTATTTTAAGAGAAAAGTCATTTAATATTTTTTTGTTAATGTCTTTAGTTTTGACATTTAATTTATCTATTACAAACACATTATCACCCTTTCTAATTGTATGATAGAATATATTATAAAATTGTCAATATTTATGTTAAAAGACATGCTTAGTATAACATATAATTGCTTATATTTAAAGGTTTTGATAAAATAATAGATAGAAAGATAGTGGTATTAATGTATAATAGAAAAATGAATAAATTAATGATAGGACAAGCCTTACTTTTTGCGCTTATAATTATTTTCTTTGGATTTATTATTGTAAGAGAAAAGGTACCGGCATTAAAAGAAAAAAGTGTAGAAGCAGATATTACTAATTATTTTAAAGAAAATTATAGTGATTTAGATGTTGCTAGGAAAGATTTAGAGTATAATAGTGATGATAATAGTTATAGTATTACTTATTATGATGAAGATTATCCTTTATTAAATTTTACTATTAAATCTATTAATAATAAAATTAGTGATGATTATAAAGAGAATTATGTTAAAGGTAAAAGTATTATTTTAGAAAAAGAAAAAGAAGTTTTAAATAAATATAATGAAATCTTTAATAATACAATTTATCAAAATATAAAAGTTGAGTTTAAAAATTTAGATCAGTATAGTGATATAGAAAAGAAAGATATTTTAGAAGATAATATTTATAATACGGGATATTATTCTATTAGTTATTATGTTAAAGTTGATAACTTAGATGAAGTTTATCTTAATAATCTAATAGATAGTTTTAATAATATCGCTCTAAATAATGGATTAGTTGCAAATAGTTATAGCGTTACTTTTGATAATAATGGTATAATAAAAATAGTTGAAGGAGGAATTTAGATGAATGATTGTTTATTTTGTAAAATAATTAAAGGAGAGATTCCATCTTATAAAGTATATGAAGATGATAAAGTTTATGCTTTTTTAGATGTTAATCCTAATAGTGATGGACATACTTTAGTTGTTCCTAAAGAGCATTATGAGAATTTATTTGATACACCTAATGAGTTAATAACTTATATGATTGATACTATTAAGACTAAGATTTATCCTATTTTAAAAGAAAAACTTAATATTAATGGTTTAACTATTTGTCAGAATAATTATTATGGTCAAGATGTTAAACATTATCATATTCATTTAATACCAAGATATAACAGTGATAGTTTTAAATGTACTTTTGATAGTAGTATGTTAAATAATTTAGATGAAGTTTATGAGAAATTAAAAAATGAGTAGAGATGTTCTTTACTCATTTGTTTTGTCTCTTTTAAATGAATATTTCATAAAATCATCAAGAATATCATATTTATCATCTTTTTTTCTGTAATTAATATATACATATTGTAGAATAGATAAGGCATCATCTTTACCATCTTTAGTAATTATTTTAGATATTTTTTCTTTTGATATTTCATGATTTACTAATGTATGCATATTCCATTTATCTACTATAATGCTATCAATATTACTGTAATTACCATACATTTCTTTAGCATAAAGATATCTAGTGGGATTTCCTTTATTTTTTTCTTTTAAATTATATTTTTTTATTTCATCAATATCATCATATTTAAAATCTATTTCCTCTTCTAAATTTAATAATAAATACTTTTGTGTCTTTATTCCTTCATATATCTTTTCAAAAACTTTTTCTTTCTTTTCTTCATCTTTTAAATAATCTTTAGATAAAAATTCATCTAACCACTCTTCTATTAGCTTTTTTATTTCTTTTATCTGCTTTCCTTTATAAAAATCATAGCCATCCACTTCATTAAATGCTCTATGAAATTTATATTTAATCCAAACGTCTAGATTTTGTAGAAGGCCATCAAAGCCTTTACTAAAAAATATCTTTGAAGTTTTTTCTAATCCATTTGAATTAATTCCTATC
Source organism: uncultured Bacilli bacterium (assembly GCA_944363745.1). The sequence goes on from CALVVD010000005.1 coordinate 15,936, forward strand.
TGTGGTTGTAACCCTACTTCTTGTATATTCATTAGATTTTCTTCTCCTGTAAAGTGGAAAAAAGAACCTTTTAAACTATCATTTAGGATTACTGTTTTTATATAATTTTTATCTGTCATTAGTTATCACTACTTTCAAATACAGTATAGCATGTATACTATTAAAAAATAGAGTTATTATTTAACTAAGTTATATTTAATTAATCTTTCTAGTTCTCCTTTAATTATCTCTTTAGCTTTACTTTCTTTATACCAAGCATCTTTTGGTACTAAAGTAGCATAACTAGGAACGAGATAAAAGTTTAGATTAGTTATATTATTTTTTGTTAGTTCTTTTTCTAAAGTAAGTTTTACTCTTAATAAGTGTTGAGAACTACTAACAATAATTACATTATGATAGTTATCTTTTATTAGTTTTAGAGAATTTATAATATTTTCTTTAGTATTATGACTAATAGACTCTATTATTAAATCATCTTTATTTATACCATGAGTAATAGCATATATATAATATTTTTCATATTCATACATTTGATCCTTTGATAAGTAGTTAGCTCCACTTATTAAGATTTTTAGATTATATTTTTTTGATAATTCTACAGCTTTTTCTATTCTTTTAATGGAACTACTAGCAAGAACTATAATTAAATCAGGGGAAGTTATTTCATCATGAAAATTAAACATTAAATTATTAATTTTCTCTATATCATCTTTAGTTAGATTATCATTATCTAATTTAGTTATTAAATATTTTATTTCTTTTTTCATTATGCACCTTCTAAAATGATTAGAAGTTTTAATTTAATATTTGACAAGTTTTACGGTTACAGTCGCAAAACTTTTTGTTTTTTGACTTTTTGCGATTATAAATTATTTTAAGAAGAAGCTGAAAATAAAGTCTATTATCATTAATATTAAGAGAATTAGAGAAATAAATTTAGGTATTTTTTCTATGAATTTATCTGTTAGAGGTTTTACTATATAAAGAAATATAAGACAAGCGATACCCCAACCTAGACTTACTTCTAAAGCGATATATTTACCAAAGTTAAATTTTAAATCAGTATAATCCCAAAAGCTTTTATGAAAAACAAATTCTGTTAAGTATCCTCCTATTAGTTCTAATATTGTTAAGATAATTGTTACTGTTAAGAAAAGAATAATAATCTTTAAAGTTCGATTTAATTTTACTCTATTAAAAACTAATCTTGTTAAGAAGATCATTATAATTACACCAAATCCATATATAGGCATCCATGGCCCATAGAAAGGATTATTAGTAAAACTTCCTCTTGTTATTAAATGCATTATATTTTCAAAAAGAAAACCAAAGAAGGAAAATAAAAGAAAATTATTTAAGTAATAATATAGATTCTTTTTTGTTGTCATAAAATTTCACCTATTTTTATTATTAACAATTTTCTATATATTATTATAATTACATTAGATTATTTTCTATTAGATAAGGAATAACATATTTTTCTAAAATACTTCCTAATTTTATACCTTTATCTTTATAATTTTTATCTATCCATATGGCTTCTTTAATTTCATTATTACAAATTATTTTTCCTTCTACTTTAACTAAATATGTTTTTACACAGATAGGATTATTAGAAAAACAAGCCTTGTCATAATATTCGTCTATATATTCAGCATCTATTAAATCAACAGATAATTCTTCTTTTAGTTCTCTTTTTAAAGTTTCTAAATCTGTTTCATTATTTTCTCTTTTTCCACCTGGAATAATACATTCTTCTTTATTATTATTTTTTCTTTCTACTAATATTTTCTTATCTTTTAAAATTATTCCTCCTACTTTATCTATCATGGGCTAATCTCCTTTCAATTTATAGCAATTATATCATAATACAAAAAGAAACTCTAATTTCTAGAGCTTCTTAATTAATAAGTCATACAAGAACCTAAGATAATAGCTAGTAAGATGTATAAAACAATTATGATTACAAAGCTATTTCTTGGTCTAGAACAGCAGCTAGTAGTTACTGTTTGATTATTTGAACAAGACATTTTTACACCTCCTTATTATATCTTAGATATAGGCACCTATAATTATAACTAGTAAGATAAATAATACTAATATAATAGCGCTGTTTGAATTACAATTACCCATAACTTAATCCTCCTTTTTTCTAGTGTTCACATTATTCTATGGTAAATATTTAAAAAGTGTGATAAATTTACCTTATTTATTTGCAAGTTAAGGAAGTTAATGCTATTATATTTATTGAGTTAATTAGAAAATTTAGGAGGAAAGTTAAATGAAGAAAGTTATAAAATTAACTGGTTGTGCTTTAGCTATAGTATTATGTTTCCTTGTAACAGGATGTGGCAACAATGCTGAACTTAAAGATAATCATACTGTAGTTAGTACTGATGAAGGAAAAATATCAGCTGATACATTATATGAAGAATTAAGAGATAAATATGGTATTAATGTTTTAGTTGATATGATAGATCATCAGTTACTTGATGAAAAGTATAAAACTGATGATGTTGAAGAAGAGACTATTAATTCACAAATCGAACAAATGAAGTCTCAATATAATAATGATGAGGAAGCTTTTCAAGCTGCTATTACTCAATATTTAGGTGTAGAAGATGAAGATGAGTTAAGAGATATGTTATCACTTGAATATAAGAGGAACTTAGCAATTGAAGATCATGTTGAAGATAGTATTACTGATGATGAAATAGAAAAATACTATAATGATGAAGTTATTGGTGATATAAAAGTTAGACATATTTTGATTAGTCCTGAGGTTAATGATGATATGTCTACAGAAGAAAAACAAGAAGCTGAGGATAAAGCTAAGAAAGAAGCAGAAGATTTAATCAAACAATTAGATGATGGCGCCGACTTTGAAGAGTTAGCTAAAAAATATTCTGATGATACTGGTAGTGCTAAAAATGGTGGCCTTATTGATTATTTTAACAAAGATGATAATATGGATGAGGCTTTCTTAAATGCTTCTATTGATCTTAAAAAAGGAGAATATACAGAAGAGCCAGTAAAATCTAGTTATGGTTATCATATAATCTTAAAAGTTGATCAAAAAGATAAACCTAAACTAAAGAAAGTTAAAGATGATATAATAAAAACTCTTGCGGAAGATAAATTAAATGATGATCCTGCTCTTAAATATAATGCTTTAATAGAAATTAGAGAAAAAGCAGGAATTGATTTTAAAGATGACAGCTTAAAGAAAGATTATGATGATTTAATGAAACAGCTAATAGATAGTGTTAGCAGTACTAATTAAGATAAAAAAATTAATATTTAAAGAGAAGTACCATTTTAGTTACTTCTCTTTTTTGACAAATTTATATTTTTGTGATATAATATGCGTCGCTAGGAAAGAAAGGGATGAAATAATGAAAAAAGAATTAGATGAAGTAACAAAACAAAAACTAATAGATATACATAAAAAAGTTAAAGAAGACTTTAGTCAATTTCCATTTATTAAGACAACTGATGATCTCTTTAAATGGCGAGAGGTAGTTAAAGAAAACAGCACTGATGAACATGGTTATTATGACAAATCACTTCGTAATGAGAGGATTGAAAAAGCTATTAAAGGGAATAGTTCTTTAGAATTACTTTATGATTGGTCAAAATGTTATAGAATGATTGATAGAACTAAAGCTGCTTTAAATCTAACAAGATATGAATTAGGTATTTCAGATCCTAATTATTGTAGAATTAAAGCTGCTCCTATTTTGCATAATTATCTTGCAAAGCAAGGAAAAGCTAATGAAAAGAACTTATTCTGTGCTTTAAGAATTCCTGAAATAATTTTAAGTAATGGTAAGCTATCAGAGCAAAGAACAATAAACTCGCATGAGGAGTTTGAAAGAGTTATTGTTAAAGAGGAAGATAGACAACCTTGGCCTGCTGTTTTATTTATTACTTTACTTAAGGCTTATGGAATTGAAGGAAAAGATTTAATTGCTGTAGGAAGAAAAGTAGAAGCTTTAGGTATTAATTATATTAATTTAATGCAAGATAGTTGTTCTAAAACAGATGAAGAGGCAGTAGTATATAAATATGTAAAACGATAGAAATTTAAGATTCTATCGTTTTATTTGAGTCTGTAAATAAAATTGTGTAAATAGAAACTTCTCCATGATAAAATAGAAGAAATGGAGAGGTTTTTATATGAAA
>CALVVD010000006.1 GCA_944363745.1 uncultured Bacilli bacterium
GAAGATATGTAAGTTTTAAGATAACTCCATTTACATTTAGTGAAGTATGTGAGCTATTAAATATAACTGATAAAAGTGATTTAGATGAGACATTTAATGATTATATTAAATGGGGAGGAATGCCACAGAGGTTTATGCAAAGTGATGATACTTCTAAAAAGACATATTTAAGTGATATATATGATTCGATTGTTATTAAAGATATAGTTAAAAGATTTAATATAAAAGACATTGATTTATTAAATAGAATAGTTACATATATACTTACAACACCAGCACAGACATTTTCTCCAGAAAGTTTAAAAAAATATTTTGAAAGTGAATCTAGAGGAGTATCTTTAGAAACCTTATATAATTATTTAGATTATATTGTTAGAGCAAACCTTGTTTCTAAGGCAGAAAGATATGATATACGTGGTAAAAGAATTCTTACAGGGAAATATAAATATTACTTAACAGATTTAGGATTTACTAACATATTAAGTGATGGAAAAAAAGAACAGTTAGGTGCTTATCTAGAAAACATTGTTTATAATGAACTTATTGCTAGAGGTTATAATGTAAATATTGGAAATTTAGAAAATGGAGAAATTGACTTTATAGCTACTAGATTTGAAGAAAAAATATATATTCAAGTTGCATATATCTTAACAGATGAATCAGTAGTTAAAAGAGAATTTGATGCTTATAAAAAAATTGAAGATAATTACCCTAAATATGTTATTTCTATGGATAAGTTTGATTTTTCTCAGAACGGTATTATTCATAAAAATATAATAGATTGGTTATTGGAAAAGTAAAGGAGATAGTTATGGAAGAAGATTTTTTAGAAATAAAAGTAGAGGTTGGATATCCTGAGATAGCTCTCTTTAAGCATCCAACAAGAATTAATTTTAGTGATTCATCAGAACAATTATCATACTGCTCGGTCATGGTAAAACTAGTTAAAACAAATGAAGAAGATTCAAAACAGGAAGTAATAGCAACATTATTTGGCTACTTTTTTGATATGGAGTATATGTATAATTACGGCCAAAGTATATTTGATGCTTTTGATATGATTAGTGGAGATACATGTGAGCTATATAATATTTTGTTTGATAGAAATGGCTTTATTAAAGATGAATATCAAAGTCAAAACTTTTGCGATAACGTTTTTTACATAGATAGTTTATATGTGAAAAACGAGTATCGAAATAGAGGTTATGCAAAACTTATTCTTAATCAAATAGGAGAGATAATTAAGTACATTGCTAAATTAAATATTGGAATAGTCGCTTTATATGCTCAACCATTTGAAAAAGATGATAAGAGAGAAAAAATTATTATTGATAATAAAGAGCTAAAAAGAAAACTAATAGAGTTATATAAAAGTACAGGATTTAAAGAGACTGATAATCCTTATGACTATTTAGTGAAAGTATTTGAAGGTTAATAAGCTGATAAATTATAGATAATTATGTTTAAGAAAAGATGTGGTTAACAATGGAGATAGACTTTAAAGATGATTTTAATACGAGAATATTATCAAGAGGTTATGAATACTATGAAGATGGTTTAGTAGAGGATGTTTTAATTAAAGATAATATTATAACAGCAAAAGTCTTAGGAACTGATGCTTATGATGTTTCTGTTGAAGTAGATAATGGTATATTTATAGATGGAGACTGTACTTGCCCTTATGCAAGTGAAGGAAATTATTGTAAACATATGGCAGCATTATTATATTATTTAGAAAATGAGAATTTAGATGAAAATAATAATTATACTACTAAAGAAAAACAGATAAGAAATAGTCTTAAAAATATCAATAAGACTGAATTAGATGATTTCTTAGTAGAATTATTAACTGAAGATAAGAATATTTATGATAAGTTTAGATTAAGATTTAATAAATCATTTCCTCGTTTAACGATTAAAGACTATGAAAAGAAAATATATGATGCTATTGCATGTAGTGCTGGTCGTGATGGTTTTATAGATTATTATGAGTCATGGGATTATACTAAAAATATGCATAAGATAACTGATGAAATAAATACATTAGTTGATAATGGAGAATATGATTTAGTATTTGAAGTTGCTAGAACTATTTTAGAAACTATCCCTGATACTGATATTGATGACTCTAATGGATCTACAGGTGAAGTAGCAGATTCATGCATAGAAATAATTGAAAGAATACTTGAATCTATATTACATAATGAAAATGCCTTAGCTAAGAAAATTTTAGATTATATTTTAAATGAGACAAAGACGGAATATCTTTCTAATTATGCAATTGATTTGTATCCATTATTGGATTTATATGTTGAAAGAAATATATATCTTGATGAAATAGAAGGAGGACTATTAGATGCTCTAGAAGTTGGTCATAGTAAAGATTATTTTTGGAATGCTAAATATTATGTAGATATTTTGGTAGATATATATAATAAAGAAGAGTCTAAAGAAAAGATAATTAATCTATTAAAGAAATATTCTAGCGATAAAGGTATATGTTTAAAATTAGTTGAAGAGTACTTGAATGAAGATAATGTTAATGATGCTATTACTTTATTAAAGACTAGATTAAAAGAAACTAATGATAGAGATTATGCCTATAAACTATCTGATATATATCAGAAAGAAAATATGATGGAAGAATATAAAGATATTTTATATAAATTATTATATGAATTGGATAAGTACAGTATTGATGTTTATAAGAAGATAAAATATTTATATTCAAACAAAGATTGGTTAATAGAAAGAGACAATATTATAAATAAAATTACTAAAGAAGAAAGTTTTCATTATTATGAAGATAAATTATTAAATATTTATATAGAAGAGAAAATGTATGATGATATTTTTAATACTATTAAAAATGAAGATATGAGTACTATTATGAGATATGAAGAGTACCTTTTACCTAAATATAATAAAGAACTAATAAGTATTTATGTGAAATGTTGTAAGTCTTTCGCTAGCAAAGCTTTTAATAGAAAGATGTATCGTGAATTAGCAAGATATATGCTTCATATAAAGAAAATGAAAAATAGTAATAATGAATATAGTATATTACTTGAAGAGATGAGAGAAAAATATCATAATAGACCTGCTATGCAAGATGAATTATCCCAAGTATTATAGCAATAATAACTACTTTGAAAAGTTTATTAACAATAGACTTCTTTTTTGATAATATTTGGAAAGCACAAAAATTGCTATACATTAACTAGAACATATGATAGAATAATAAACAAGAAATAAATGTTTAAATTTAGAAAAAAATAACTTATCCCTATATAGAGAGTTTTATTTAAGTTAAATTAAAGGAGGGTGAAGTATGGTTAAATTATCTGAAATAAAAGATGCATTAGATAGTGTTGATATCTCCAGTACTTGTTATTTTAATAAAGAAACGAATGAGATATTATGGCAATGGGATTATAATAAAGAGTATTCTACATATAAAGAAGAAGATGAAGCTAATGATAATATAATTAATATGTTTGATTATTTTTATAAAAATGATTATGATATAATGCAAGATTTTATTGATACTATTGAAGATATTAATTTAAGAGAAAAGTTATATTATGCTACAAGGGGTAGGGGAGCATTTAGTAGATTTAGATACATCATTGAATCTAATGACTTACTTGATGATTGGTATAAATATAAAGATGAAAAATATAAGACCATTGCTAAAGAATGGTGTGTTGATAATAATATAGAATTTGAAGAGGATTGTTAATAGGTGAAAATATGAAGTATGATAAATATATAATAAAGAAAGGAAAAACAGACTTGCTTTCGTCTTTAAAAGCATTAAATAAGAATATAATTAAAGAAAATCTTGAAGACTATGATTTGGATAATATAGAAGAGTTAAAGGAATATATCATTGATAGCTTTGAATTTTGTTTAAGTACATCTAAAACAGATTTATTTACTAGGCTTTATTTTCAGAAGCTACTTAATAATGAAAATTCAATGATTATGTCTGCATATCAAGATGATATTGAAGCACTATGGGTGTTTGTATATGAAAATAATGAAGGAATTTCTTATTATATTCCAACAGAAATAAAGAAAATTATAAAAAAAGAATTAAATATAAAGTAGAGGTGTTTATGATGGAAAAAGTGTTAACTTTTAGAGTAGGAATAGAAAATTTAGAAGATAAGATATGGAGGAAAATAGAGATACCAGATAGAAGAACTGTAGCAGATTTAGCATATACTATAATGGCTTCTTTTGACTCACTAGCATATCATTTATATAATATACAGTATAAAAATAAAGTTTATGATAGTTGGGTATGTATAGAGGATGATCATAGTGAAGTTCCTCCTATTAATGCCACAATTACTAAATTAAGTGACTTAAAATTAAAAAATAAAGATATTTTAGTAATGGAATATGACTTTGGCTCAACAACAACTTTTTACATTACATTTTTAGGCTCAAAAGAATTAAATATTCTTGATAGTTATAAATATCCTTTAATAGTTGATGGAAGAGGAAAGGGAATGCTTGATGATTTATGTGATTTTGAATTAAAAGAAATAGTAGATGATACAGATAAATTAGGATATTCTAATTATTATTTTACTCCTGGATATGAGAGAGAAGATAAGTATGATTATAGAGAATATGATATAAATCATGATAATGAAATATTGAAAGGAAGAATTTTAGCAATTAAGAATGGGTATGAAGTTGAATAATTAGTTTCCAAAATAATAATTAATGCTATACTATTATTAGAAGGTTGTGAATTTTATGAGATTATATACAAATGAAATAGTATTTAGGGGTCATCCTGATAAAGTTTGTGATCAAATTAGTGATGCTTTACTTGATGCTTTTTTAAAAGAAGATAAACATTCTAGATGTGGTATAGAAGTAATGGGCGGTAAAGGTAAAATTTTTATTACAGGCGAAGTTACTAGTAAAGCTTCTGTTGATGTAGAAAGTGTTGTAAAAAGAGTTCTATATGATGTAGGTTATAATACTAATTATGAAATTATAAATAACTTGGGTAAACAGAGTCCTGATATTGCTATGGGTACAAATGATAAAGTAGGAGGAGCAGGGGACCAAGGCATGATGTTTGGTTATGCTTGTAATGATACTAAAGAACTACTTCCTACTGCCATGGTAATACTTCAAAGATTTAGTAAATGGTATGATAAAGAAAGACTAAATTGTTCTTATTTAAGAAGTGATGGTAAAGCCGAGATAACTGGATATTATGATGATAAGATGAAGTTAAATAAAATAAAATACTTTACTATCTCTTATCAAAATGATGAAGAGCATAGAGATTATACAGATAACTTAATAAAAGAAGCATGTATAAATATATGTAAAGATTATGATATTGAAATAGAAGAGTTTTTGATTAATCAAACAGGTAAATTTGAAATAGGAGGCTTTGCAGGAGATTCTGGTCTTACAGGAAGAAAGATAGTAGTTGATTCATATCAGTCATTTTGTAAAGTTGGTGGTGGTGCTTTTAGTGGAAAAGACCCTACTAAAGTAGATAGAAGTGCTGCTTATAAAGCAAGGGAAGTCGCTAAAGACTACTTAACTAAATATGACTTATCTTGGTGTGAAGTCGTTATTAGTTATGCTATTGGTATAGATAAACCTCTATCAATATATATAAATAGTAATAAAGGCTATATTGAACCAGAAGAGTCATTATATTTAGAGTGTACTCCTAAAAACATTATAGATGACTTAGATTTATTAAATATAACTTATGAAGAAAAAGCTAGATTTGGACATTTCCAAAACTAGTTTTTCTTTTAACTATAAATTGGTAATAAATGGAAAAATATAGAAATAATTGAACATAGTAATTTAATTTTATATAATATACTTGAAGGTGATAAAATGAAATATGTAATGATAGAAGTTGCTTTTAATAATAAGGAAGAAGTTAATTTAACAGAAGAAAAACTTTTAAAGGAAAAGTTAGTGGCAAGTTTACAAGTATTAACTAGTGATAGTATTTGGAATTATAATGGAGAGCTTGAAAGCGATAAAGAGTATTTAGTCTTTATGAAGACAAAAGAGTCTTTAATTAATGAAGTTTATAAAGTAATAAAAGAAATTCATAGTTATGAAGTATTTGAATTTGCTGTTTTTCCTTTAACTAGTCCAAGTAATGATTATTTAAAGTGGATAGAAGAGGAAACTAAGTAATTTTCTCTTGACTTGGAGTTAAATCTAAGTGATAAAATTGTCTTGTAAGAGAGAAGGAGGAGAGTAATGGAAATAGAAATAATCGTTAATAATTTTATAAATAATGATATTAAAAGCAACCTTGATGAAAGAAGTAAATATCTTACTTTATTACCAGCTTTAATATCTACTAATAGCAAAGAGATATTTAAAGATAAACTAAGTGAAGCGGTAACTCATGTAGATAAAGAATCATTGAAGGAAGCAGTATATCAGACTGTTCCATATCTAGGGTATGGTAAGGTTTATCCGTTTCTTGTAACAGCAGAAGAAGTTTTAGGAAAAATAAATTCAGCTTCTACTACAACAAATGAAGATAGATATTCTAAAGGGTTAGAAACACAGTACAATCTTTTTGGTAAAGAAAATATTGATAAATCAAGAGATGGAGAAAGTGAAGATTTTAAATTTATTTGGGATTATTTGGCAAGTTATTGTTTTGGCGACTTTTATACAAGAGATTATTTAAATTATCAAGAAAGAGAACTAGTTACTTTTGCAACTCTAGCATCTTACGAGGATGTTGCCCCACAGCTTTCATCTCACATCAATGCTAATCTAGCTTTAGGCAATAGTAAAGAGTTATTGATAGAAGTAGTTAAAAATTTAGTTCCATATCTAGGCTTTCCTAGAAGTTTAAATACGATTAATTTAATTAAGAATATAACAAAGAAAGGAGATAAATAATGAGTGAAATTAAAAAAGGAGGAGACTTTGGTTTAGGAGAAGAAAATACGGCTTATGCAAAATACTTTATAGGTAAAAGTTATTTAAATCCTTTAACTGACCCTAATAAAACAAGTCTATTCATCGCTAACGTTACATTTGAACCAGCTTGTCGCAATAACTGGCATATTCATCATGCTAAAAATGGTGGTGGACAAATTCTTATCTGTGTCGATGGAGAAGGTTGGTACCAAGAAGAGGGAAAAGAGGCAGTTAGTCTAAAACCTGGTATGGTTATTACTATTCCTGCTAATGTAAAACATTGGCATGGAGCAAAGAAAGATTCTTGGTTTAGTCATTTAGCCATTGAAGTACCAGGCGAAGAAACATCTAATGAATGGTGTGAGCCAGTTACTGATGAAGAGTATAATAACTTGTAAAATATAAGAGGTAGTATATATTAAATAAAGGAGGAAATAGAGATTATGGAAAAATCAAAAGTATATTTTATTAAGGAGATAACTCCTGAAAACATTATTAAAGCTTATGAAGCAGTTGGAAAAAAATTAGAAGGAAATGTAGCCGTTAAAATGCATTCTGGAGAGAAAGGTAATAAGAACTATCTAAGACCAGAGTTTGTTAAAGATGTAATTAACTATGTTCATGGTACTGTTGTTGAATGTAACACTGCTTATGAAGGAGCTAGAAACTCTACAGAAAAGCATCGTGAATTAATTAAAGAACATGAATGGGATAAATATTTTCCATTTGATTTATTAGATGCTGAAGGACCTGATATGGAACTAGATATTCCTAATGGTAAAGTCTTAAAGAAAAACTATGTAGGAAAAGACTTAGCAAAGTATGACTCATTACTTGTTCTATCTCATTTTAAAGGACATGCTATGGGAGGATATGGCGGAGCTTTAAAACAATTATCTATTGGTTGTGCTTCAAGTGCTGGTAAAACACTAATTCATACAGCAGGTGTTACAAATGACCAAACAAAACTATTTGCTAACTTACCAGAACAAGATCGATTCTTAGAGGCAATGGCAGATGCTGCTAGTTCTGTAGTAGATTACTTTAAAGGTAATGCAGTTTATATCAATGTCATGAAAAATATTTCAATAGATTGTGACTGTGATGGTAATGCCTCAGCTCCTTGTATGCAAGATATTGGTATACTTGCATCAACTGATCCAGTAGCAATAGATCAAGCTTGCCTTGACTTTGTATATAACTCTACTGATCCTGGTAAAGATAAACTAATTAGTAGAATTGAATCACTTCATGGTGTACATACTGTAGAAGCAGCCTATGACCTTGGTGTAGGTAACCGTGAATATGAACTTATAGAAATTGACAACTAACATCTCTAATGAGATGTTTTTAAATGCACTTATACAAATTTTATGTTACTATTATTATAGTAGGTGGTCTTATGAATAGTAATAATTATTACAGTATAGCAGTATCTAATTGTTTATCTGAATTTGAAAGCTTATTTACTAAAAATAAATTTATCTCTAAAAAAGTATTTGATAAATTCTTAGATAAATATCAAGATGTATTTAAAATGTTTAATAGTAATAGAAGTGTTTTATCTTTAGATAATCAAAATAAAATACTACAAATTATAAATAATGGCTATAATATGATTAAAAACTATAATACTTATTTTATTAATAATGCTTTAATTACATATAAAGATTATTTTGATAATATGTTTAAAGAAATAGATTCTAATATTCTTTTAGATAATTCTCAAAGAAAGGCAATTGTTAGTGATGAAGATTATTCTCTAGTTATTGCAGGAGCTGGGTCTGGTAAAACTACCATAATCGCCGCTAAAGTTAAATATTTAGTAGATAAGCTTAAAGTAGATCCTCGTAAAATAATAGTTTTAGCATATACTAATAAAGCCAAGGATGAACTTTCTTTTAGAATAAATAATGATTTTAATCTTAATATAGAAGTGTTAACTTTTCATAAACTTGGTATCTCTATTTTAAGAGAACTAACTGATAAACCTTTACAAATAATAGATGATAATAAAATGATAGCAATACTTAATAGTTATATAAAAGAAGTAGTCTTTGAAAATAAAAGCCTTTTAAAAGAGTTTGTTGATGCTTTTAAATCAAAAGTTAATTTTCAAGATGAAGCTTTTTCTTATCCTACATTTAAAGAATATTATAAGTTTTATATGCAAGAGAAATATCATAAAGAAAAGGATAATCTATTAGAAGTAGTTAAAAACAAAATAGATAGACGTCTTAGATATAATAGAACTATTAATGGAGAATATGTTAAATCATTAGGAGAAGTACGTATCGCTAACTTTTTATATCGTAATAATATTCCTTATCATTATGAAGAAGTTTATCCATATAATCTTTTCAATAAAGCTAGTTATTCTCCAGACTTTACCATAGATGTTAATGGTAAAAAAACATTTATAGAGTTTTATGGACTTACAAAATATAATGAAGATGGAAACTATACACTTGATGATATTAATTATTATAATAGACTAGTTGAAAAGAAACGTGAACTCCATCATAAATATAATACTGATTTAATTGAGTTATATAGTGAATATGATGATGGTACTGACTATATAAATAAATTAAAAGAAGAATTAGAAAAGAGAAATATAAAGTTAATAGAGAAAAGTTTAGATGAAGTGTATTTTAGGATTTTAGAAACATCTACTGATACAATATTTTTTAAAGCTACGAAGATAATTAGATTGTTTATTAATAAATTTAAAGCTAGTAATTTAACTTTAAAGGACTTTGATACATTAATAACTAATACTGATGATGAAATAGTAGTAAAACAGTTAAAATTTATTAGAAAAGTTTATTGTTATTATAATGATTATATTCATAGTAAATACCAAATTGATTTTCAAGATATGATTAATTATGCTTATAAAAAACTATCTTTACTTAAAACTAAAAAAATTGAATATGATTATATATTTGTAGATGAATATCAAGACATCTCTTATCAAAGATATAATTTTATTAAAGAACTTTCTACTTTATTTAATGCAAAGATTGTAGCAGTAGGAGATGATTATCAGTCTATTTACTCATTTTCTCTAGCAGATATGTCTTTATTTACAAACTTTTATGAACTTATGGGTTATGCTGATATTTTAAAAATTATTAATACTTATAGAAATAGTCAAGAACTTGTTGATGTTGCCTATACCTTCATCTCTAAAAATGATTATCAAATAGATAAGAGATTAATTACTAAAAAACATTTAAAAAATCCTGTTGTAATAAACTATTATGATAATAATTTAGATAGTGCTAAGATTGAGGTAATTTTAAAAGATATAATTTTAGATATATATAAAGATAATCCTCATGATAAAATTCTTTTGTTAGGTAGATATAATAAAGATATAGATTACTTTTATGATGTATCACTATTTAAAAAAGGTGATGGAGATCATGTTATACTAAAGGATAATAAAAACATTGATATAACATATTTAACTATTCATAAATCTAAAGGTTTAGGTTTTGATCAAGTAATAATTCTTAATACTATTAATGCTAAAAGAGGCTTTCCTAGTATGATAAAAGATGAACCTGTAATATCTTTATTATCAAAAGAAAAATGCGAACCAATTCTTTATCCAGAAGAGAGAAGATTATTCTATGTAGCATTAACTAGGACTAAGAATAAGGTATATATACTATGTCCATACTCTTATAAAGAAAGATCTAGTTTTATAAAAGAAATAGTCGAGTATGATAATGTAGTAGAAAGATATTCTAACGGACAAATAGAAATAATTTAGATAGTTTCTCTTGATTAAAAGATTATGATTTGATACTATAATATTGAAGCATCTAATATTCTTTTGGGCGATATTTATTATTCTAGAGAAAGGAGAACAATCTATGAATAAAGATATTGAAAAGAAGAAAGAAAATTTAATCTTTGCTTTAACAATTATCGCTCTTATTTTGACGATAGTATTATTCATTGTAGTAATGTTTAAAGGCATTTAATTTAATTATTAGATGCTTTTTTTCTTTTTCTATGTTATAGTAATACATGATGTGAAAGGCAGTGGTTTTATGACTGAAGAATTATTAAGATATGTTAATCCAAGTGATTTAGATAAAGGCTTAAACTATGATAATAGGAAAGCAAGATATGTAGGTAGTTATCAAGATTTAGGATATACCACTCATAGATTTATTGTATCATCTGAACATACCTTAAAGTCTTATATAGTTACAATAGAAGTTGATAGTGAAAAAGAAATATCTGATATTTCCTGTACTTGTCCTCAGTTTTCTTTAACAGACTCATGTAAACACGTCGCTGCTGTCCTTACTAAGTTTCAAGGGGAATACTTTTTATTTGATGAAGAAGAACATAATACTATCTTGGCATCTGCTTTATTAACAGAACTAAAAAGAACATCACTTGATAAAAATATTGTAAAAAAAGAAGCGAAAATTGTACCATACTTAAAATTTGAACGTTACTATAGTTATTATAGTTACTATGATAATGAAGCTTATGAATTAAGATTTAAAGTAGGTTCTAATAAACTCTATATGTTAGGTACTAAAGTTAATACTTTTATAGATAGATATCGTAATGGAGGAGAAGTTAAGTTTGGTAAAGAATTTGTTTATAATAATAAAGAATATTATTTTAATAGTGAGAGTAAAAGACTTATAAACTTTATAGAACTTGCTTATTCTAGACTTTATAGATATGATTCTTATTTAATACCTTCTAAAAATACTTTAGATGATTTATTTTCAATAGTAGATAGTATTTATGTAGAAGAATCTGGTATTAACAAAGAATTACCTGTTGTTAATCATTTACCATTTACTTTTAAAATTATTAAAGAGGATGATAATCATACCTTAAAGATAGATTATGATTTGACAAAGTTAAAAAAACTATCTAATGATTATAGCTACTTAATAGATAGAAATGGTATTTATAGATTAAATGAAAAAGAAACAATACTTGCTAGAAACATTATGGAAGAAGGGATAGATAGTTTAACTTTTTCTGATAAGAACTTTAAAGATTTTAAAGATTATGTAATCCCTAGTATTAAAGATAAAGTAGAACTTGATGAGTCTGTAGATGATTTAGTTATTGTAAAGACTCCTTCTGTTAAGTTATATTTTGATATTTTAGAGTTATATATAGAATGTAAAATTATCTTTACTTATGGTGATGTTGAGGTTAATTACTTAGATAAAGAAGACAATAATGTAGTTAGAGATAAAGAGTTTGAAAGAAGTGTATTTCTTGATCTTACTAAATATGGCTTTGATGGAGAATTAAGACTTTATGATATAGATGAAGTTGGATATTTTTTAGAAAATGGCTTAGAAGAGTTAACGGATATATATGATGTATTTACTAGTGAAAAGTTAAAGAATACAAGCTTAATTAAGAAAGTAAAAGGATCTACATCTTTTAGTATAGGGTCTGATAATATCTTAAATTATGAGTTTAAACTTGATAATGTAAGTCCTAGTGAGTTAGATGATATTTTCTTAAACTTAAAGAATAAGAAGAAGTATTATAGACTAAAAAGTGGAGATATTTTAGATTTACTAGATCCATCTTTAAAAGAGTTAGAAGAGTTAAAAGAAGATTTAGACTTAGATGAAGAAAAAGGAGAAATACCTAAGTTTAGAGCATTATATCTTGATAGTTTAAGAAGTAAAAATAGATTTATTAAGACTAATAACTTGTTTGATAATTTTGTTAATAATTTTAAAGAATATAAGAATGCAGATATTAAATTTACTAAAGATGAAGATAAACTACTTAGATCTTATCAGAAAGATGGGGTTAAATGGCTTTATAACCTTTATAAGTGTAATTTAGGTGGAATACTTGCAGATGAGATGGGACTTGGTAAGAGTTTACAGACTATTATCTTTATTAGAAGAGTATTAGAAGAAGATAGTAATGCTAAAATATTAATAGTAACTCCAACTGCTTTAGTTTATAACTGGGATAATGAGTTTAAGAAGTTCAGTGATGATATTAAAAGAAGTATCTTTGTAGGTTTAAAGAAAGAAAGACATAAGAAATTAGGTTGGTATGAAGGTAATGTTTATATTACTAGTTATGGACTATTAAGAGAAGATTTAGATATCTATAAAGAGATGAACTTTAAAGTTATGGTTATAGATGAAGCGCAAAATATTAAGAATCCTACTGCTATGTTAACTAAGGCAGTTAAGAGTATAAATAGTGAAGTTAAACTTGCTTTGACAGGAACTCCTATTGAAAACTCTATTCTAGAATTATGGAGTATCTTTGATTATATAATGCCAGGTTTTCTTGCTAGTAAGACTAAATTTAGTGAGAAATATAAAATAGGTAGTGACTTTGATGATGATACAAACTTAACTTTAAGTAAGCTTAGGAGTCAGGTTAAACCATTTATATTAAGACGAAAGAAAAATGAAGTACTTAAAGATTTACCTGATAAGTTAGAAAATAATATCTATATAGATTTAAGTGATGAGGAAAAGAAGATATATGCTGCTTTAGTTAAAGAAACTAAAGAAGAAATGGAAGAGTTAGTAAGTGCAGGCTTTACTAAGAATAAGATGCAGATACTTACACTTTTAACTAGACTTAGACAAGTATGTATAGATCCTAAGATTATCTTTGATAATTTTAATAAGACTTCATCTAAGATAGAGCATTTAACAGATGTAGTTAAGGAAGCGGTGTCTAATGGCCATAAAATACTTTTATTTACTAGTTTTAGAACAGCTTTAAACATCGTAAAAGATAATCTTACTAAAGAAGGAATAACAAGTTACGTTATAGATGGTTCTGTCAGTAGTAAGAAACGTCAAGAATTAGTAGATAAGTTTAATACAGATGATACTAATATCTTCTTAATTATGTTAAAAAGTGGAGGTACTGGTTTAAACCTTACAAGTGCAGATATTGTAATACATCTAGATTTATGGTGGAATCCCCAAGCTGAGAATCAAGCGACTGATAGAGCCCATAGAATAGGTCAAAAGAATACTGTTGAAGTTATAAAACTAATTACTAAGGGAACTATTGAAGAGAAGATACTTGATTTACAAGCAAAGAAGAAGATTCTTAGTAATAAGTTAATAGAAAATGATGGTGATGAGTATAAGAGTTTCCAAAACTTATCTGTTGATGATATTAGAGAGTTATTAAAATTTAATAATGAATAAAGAGGTGTAGTATGATAAGAGTTTGTTTTGTGTGTTTAGGTAATATTTGTAGAAGTCCTATGGCTGAATATATTTTTAAGGATTTAGTTAAAAAAGAAGGCTTAGAGAATGAGTTTTTAGTTGAGTCTCGTGCTACTTGTAATGATGAGATAGGTAATGATATGCATCCTGGTACTAAGAGTATGTTAGATAAACATAATATTCCTTATACTAGACATTATGCTACTAGATTGTTAAAAGGTGATTATGAAAAGTATGATTACTTTATTGGTATGGATGATTATAATATTAGGTCTATGAAAAAGTTATTTGGGACCGACAAAAAAATATACAAACTATTAGATTTTACAAATAATAGTAAAGAAATAGATGACCCTTGGTATACTCATAATTTTACTATTACATATGAAGAGATAGATAATGGATGTAGAGCTTTATTAGATTATTTATTAAATAATAATTGAACGCTTGATAATTAACGTATATTTGTGATAATATTAAGTTAGTAAGATTTAGAAAGAAGGTAAAAATATGAGAACAGAGTGTTTACAATGTGTTACTTGGGGGGGGGGCAGTTTAGTAAATATCTAAGTAATATAATTACTTTCTTTCATTATGGATTAAAAGAATAGAGGACAATTCTATTCTTTTTTGAGTGTAATAATGGAAGGAGTAATTAATAATGAAAAATAATAAGAATAAAAAGATAACAGTAATAATTGTAAGTATATTAATAATATTAATTCTACTACTAGCATTAACATTTGCTTACTTTTCTACACAACTATCTGGAACAGATCAGATAGTAAAAGTAGGAGAGTTAGAGTTAGTATTAGATGAAAACAGTGAAGGTGTTAACTTGGGTAATGCATTAGGACTAAGTGATAGTCAAGGAATGTCTTTAGAAGGATCAACTTTTGAACTAAAGAATAATGGGAATAATGCCGTAGACTATACAATATATTTAGATGATAATACAATAAGTGATACTGATACAAGAATAGATGATATGTATTTAAAATATAATTTAAATAAAAATGGTACTGATAGTGGAGCGACTTTATTAACTAGTATTGGTTCTAATCCTGATAGAGTTCTTGATAGTGGAACAATAGAAGGAAAAGGAACTAATAAATATAAACTTAATCTTTGGATAACAGATGAAGTAGATGGTAACTATAGTGGTCAAGTATTTAGTGGAAAGTTAAGAGTAGAGGTAACACAAGAAAAATCTATTCCAAACGCTCCAGAAATGGATAGTAATATGATAGCAGCTAAATATGAAAATAATAATTGGGTGAAAGCAGATAGTAGTAATCTAGATAATGACTGGTATAATTATGATGAGTTAAAATGGGCAAATGCCGTAACAGTAAGTAGTGATACAAGAGATAATTATATAAATGCAGATACTGGAACAGTAATAAATATGGATGATATAGAGACAATGTGGGTATGGATACCAAGGTATAGTTACTCTATAGGGAGTGAAGACGGAACAAACTATTATGGAAAACAAGGAGATTATTTAGATGCTATACCTACTAAGCAATTACCAGGAGAGATAGATGTAAAATTTGTTTCTAAGACACGAAAAGATAGAGGAACAGCAAAGTATATAGTAAGTAAAGGAATAAAAGGAACTGATTGGTATACTCCGGATGCTTTTACGTTTGGTGATGAAGAACTTAGTGGAATATGGGTAGGAAAGTTTGAGACAAGTAGTAGTAATCCAAGTGCAACTAATGGTGGAGGTAATACAACAAATTTAGATGCCATGATTAAACCAAATGTAATAAGTTGGAGCGGAATGACTGTAAGTACAGCTTTTAATGTAAGTTTAAAGATGAATGATGAAGGAAATAGATATGGTTTTAGTAATGATGTAGATACCCATATGATGAAGAATAGTGAATGGGCAGTAGTAGCATATCTTTCACAGAGTAAATATGGAAAGTTAGGTAATACTAATTATAGTGGAGTGAATAAAGAAGTATATCAAAATAAATCAAATCATATAACAGGCTGTAGTTATGGAGCACCTTCTAATGCAAATACAGATTATGGATGTCAATATCAATATAATATAGAAATAAATGGAACAGGGGCATCAACAACTGGTAATATTTATGGAATATATGATATGAGTGGAGGAGCTTGGGAATATGTAATGGGCAATTACAATGACATGATAGGAAGAAGTGAATTTACTATAATGCCAGAATCAAAATATTATGACAAATATACAAGTGATAATGTATTAACTGCTTGCAATAATAGCGAATGTTTATCTCATGGAATGAGTGAAGTAAGTGGCTGGTACAACGATTCTAATACTGTTGTAAATGAAAGTTATCAATGGAGTGTACATAGTGGTGGTTATTATTCTGGTGATATACGTGTTGGTATATTTTATTTTAGTTATCAAACAGGTTCGACTGATGGTGGAAATTCTTTTCGCCTTGTAATAACTTAATTTGTTTGTAAATAACAGTAAAGTTTTCTTTAAATTAGATACTTTATTTGTAAACTGTGCTAAACTTAAACTAGAGGTGATTAAGGTGCGTGCAGTTGCATTAAAAGGTAAAAGAGAATTTGAATTAAAAGAAATTGATGAACCGGTTAAAGATGGGGAAAATGTTGTTATTAAAGTACTAAAGACTGGTATTTGTGGCTCTGATTTACATTATTTTGAAATGGGTGAACCTGTAGGGTTAGTAATGGGTCATGAGTTTTGTGGTGAAGTAATTGATCCTGGTAATAGAAGTGATTTAAAAGTAGGAGATAGAGTTACAGCTTTACCTATCTCACCATGTGGATCTTGTCCTGCTTGTTTAAGTGGTAATCCGCAGTACTGTAAGAGTACTTGGAGTAAGGCAGTAGGCCTTTCTTTTGATAATCCTGGTGGGTTAACAGAAAAAATTAAAGTAAGAAGTGATATGGTTTTAAAAGTACCAGATAGTGTTAGTGATGAAGAGGCTGCTATGGTTGAACCTATTGCTGTTGCTTTACATGGTATTCATTTAGCTGATGTTAAAGTAGGCTCAAAAGTATTAGTAATTGGGGGAGGGATTATTGGCTTACTTAGTGCCATGTTTGCTAAAAAAGAAGGAGCCAGTTATGTAGCAGTAAGTGAAACTAATCCTAATAGAGGAAAGAAAGCTCTTGATTTGTGTGTAGCTGATAAGTATTATGATGCTAGAGATGAAAATATGCTTAATGAAGTAATGACTGATACTAATGGAGGCTTTGATATCGTTATAGAATGTTGTGGTAATGCTAGTGCTGTTACATCATCTTTAGTTACAGTAAAACCAGGTGGAGTTGTTGTCTTAGTTGGAGTTGCTACTGGTCCAATTAACATTCCAACAGTAGTTGCTGTTATGAACGAATTAACTATTAAAGGGGCAATTGCCTATACTAAGAATGAATTTGCAATGTGTCTTGATTTAATTAGTAGTAAACAAATAGAAGTTATGAAATTTGTTTCTGATATTGTTAGTTATAATGAAGTGGAATCTGCTTATCTTAGACTTACTAGTGGTAATGATGATGCTATTAAAATAATAGTAGATCCTACTAAGTAACTAATATTTTCCTTTGAGCAACTTATAGTGGTTGCTTTTTCTTGTATTTTGCCATAAAATATGGTAAAATAACACACAAACAAAGGGGTAGTAGTTATGAGCAGTAAAAAACAAATATTTGCCGAAGGATATAGTGGCAAAAAATTATTTCTTATCTTTGTTATTGGCTCTATTTTTGGAGCTTTATATGAACAAATACTTAATCTTATTAAAGTTTATTTTGCAACAGGAGAAATTGTTTGGTCATTAAGACGTGGTGTTATTTATGGTCCTTTTAGTCCTATTTATGGAGCAGGAGCAGTTTTAATTGTCTACTTTTTAGTACGTTCTAATTATTCAAAATTAAAAACTTTTCTTTATGGAGCATTACTTGGAGGAGCTTTTGAATATATTATTAGTTTTTTACAAGAAGTGTTTACTCATACAATTTCTTGGGATTATTCAAATTACTTTTTAAATATTAATGGCAGAACGACTATTCCTTTTATGATTTTTTGGGGCCTTTTAACTTTAATCTTTGCTAAATATATCTATCCATTTATTTCTAAACTAATAGAAAAAATACCTGTTAATCTTGGTAATATTATCTTTTATATTCTTTTAATCTTCTTAATAATAGATATGTTTATATCATGGACAGCTTTAATTAGAAGTGCTATGCGAAGAAATAATATTGAACCTATTACTCCAGTAGGGGAATTTTATGATAAAGTATATCCTGATAAAGTATTATCTAAAAGTTTTCCTAATATGGAATTTAATATTAGAAAGGACAAGTAGTATGATAACACTTATATGTTTAGTTTTAATATTTATAGCAAGTTATATGTTAATTAAAGAATATTTAGTAGCCTTAAAAGGATCAAAGATTAAACTTATAAAAAACTATGATGATCCTTCTTTTGCCATTATTATACCGGCAAGAGATGAGTCATTAGTTATTAGTAATTTACTTGATAGTATTAAAAGACAAAGTATAAAAGTTAATCCTAAAGATATTTATATTATTGTTGAAAGTAAGAAAGATAAGACTGTAGAAATTGCTAAAACTCATAATATAAATATAGTTTATCGTAGGGATTTAACTAAAAGACGTAAAGGATATGCTATTGATGATGCTATTAAAAAGATAATAAAATCTAAAAAACATTATGATATGTATTTTATTTTTGATGCAGATAATATTTTAGATCGTGATTTCTGTAAAGAAATGATTAAAAGTTATAAAAAAGGGTATGATATAGGTATAGGATATAGAAATACTAAAAATGGTAATAGTAGTATATATGCAGCGGCTTCTTCTTTAACATTTTCAATGATAAATACATTTTCTAATAATTATAAAGTTAAACATAATTTAACTTTGACTGTTAGTGGAACAGGCTTTTATATTAAAGGAGAAGTGTTAGAAAAATTAGGAGGTTATCCTTTTAATAGTTTAACAGAAGATTATGAGTTTTCTTTATATGCAGTATTAAATGATTTAACTTCAACTTATAATACTAAAGCTAAGTATTTTGATGAGCAACCTACTAGTTATAGTATTACTATTAAACAACGTACACGATGGGTTAAGGGGTATTTTACATCTAGAAATAAATATTATTCTTTATTAAAAAATAAACTAAAAGTTAAAGATAATAATTATCCATCTGTTTATATTACTTTAGTAGGAGTTAAGCCTTATATATTACTTGTAATTAGTGTAATTTTATATCTAGCTAATCTTATTTACAGAATTATATCTAATTCTATTGTTAAAGTAGAAGTTACTAGTCTTTTATTGCAATTTTTTGTAATTATTTTTTTTATATATTTGATATTAATGGTTTTTACAGGAATTTTATTAATTAAAGAAAAAGCTAATCTTAGATTAAATAGAAAAATGAAAGTAAAAGTATTATTCTATAATCCTTTATTTTTAGCAAGTTATGTAAAATGTTTGTATTTAGCTTTAAAAAATAAAGATTTAGAGTGGGTAAAAATTGAACATAGTGATAATATTAGTTTGGAGGAATTAAATAATGGTAAGAATAGTAGATAATATAAGTGATGCTAAATTTATTACTCATAGTGGAACAATGCATGCTGATGAAGTCTTTGCAACAGCTTTCTTAGATCTTTATTTTGAAGATGTTTCTTTAATTAGAGTTAGTGAAGTTCCTAGTAATATAAAAAGTGATGTTATTATTTATGATGTTGGGAAAGGTAATTTTGATCATCATCAGATAGATGCTAAGGTAAGAAGTAATGGTATTAAGTATTCATCATTTGGACTTTTATTTGAAGAGTATGGAATTAAGTATTTAGAAAAAT